>NZ_BAAGPR010000003.1:0-181001 GCF_054783955.1 Streptomyces mayteni
GCCGCCGCCGGAGCCGGACCGGCCGGCTGACGGTGCTGGCGCTGCCGCCGCCGCGCCGCCGGAGGCGGCCGGTCCGGGCGGAGCCCGTCCGCCGCGGCGTAGCCGGTCGGCATCGGAGGGGTCGGCGAGCCAGCGCCCTGCCGGCGCCGCGCCGACGTCGGATGCGGACCGGCCGGGTGGCGCTCCGTCGGCGGCTGGCGATGATGCCGGTGCCGTGCCGGCGGCTGGCCGTGATGGCGGTGTGCGGCCGGAGGCGGCCGGTCCGGGCGGAGCCCGTCCGCCGCGGCGCAGCCGGTCGGCGTCGGAGGGTTCGGCGAGCCAGCGGGCGGCCGACACGCCGCCGGGCCCCTCGGGGCCCTCCGGGCCCTCGGCGCCTTGGCGCGCCGCCGGTGCCTCGCCGGAGGCGGACGCGGAGCCGGACCGGCCGGCTGACGACGACGCCGCCGCGCCGCCGCCGGAGGCGCCCGCCGACCCGGCCCCGGATCCGGCGCCGGACCCGTCCCCGGACCAGGACACGGACCAGGACACGGGCACGGACCGGTCGGAGGGGGGTGCGTAGTGGACGTGCTGGACGTCGCCGTCCGCGTCGCGGCCGTCATGGTCGCGTTCCTCGTGCTGCCGCTGCTCGTCGGCCAGACCGAGCACAAGGTGATGGCGCACATGCAGGGCCGCCTCGGCCCCATGCACGCCGGCGGGTTCCACGGGTGGGCACAACTCGTCGCCGACGGCGTGAAGTTCGCGCAGAAGGAGGACACCGTCCCGGCCGGCGCCGACCGCCGCGTGTTCCAACTGGCGCCCGCCGTCGCGCTGATCCCGTACCTCGTCGTGCTCGTCGCCATCCCGCTCGGCCCGGACGGGATGGTCGGGCAGGTGCTCGACGCCGGCATCTTCTTCGTCCTCGCCGTACTCGGCGTCGGCGTGCTCGGCTCGTTGATGGCCGGCTGGGCGTCGGCCAACAAGTACTCGCTGCTCGGCGCCCTCCGTACCGCCGCCCAACTCATGGCCTACGAGCTGCCGTTGCTGCTCTCCGCCGCCTCGGTCGCGATGGCCGCCGGCACGCTCTCGCTCACCGGGATCCTCGGCGAGTTCGAGTGGTGGTGGATGCCCTGGCAACTCGTCGGCGGCGTCGTGTTCTTCACCGCCGGCCTGGCCGAGCTGCAACGCCCGCCGTTCGACGCCCCGATCGCGCCCGAGGAGATCATCTTCGGTGCCTACACCGAGTACTCCGGCCTCCGCTTCGCGCTCTTCCTCCTCGCCGAGTACGCCGGCATCGTCGTCGTCTCGGCGCTCACCGCCGTGCTGTTCCTCGGCGGTTGGCACGGGCCGATGTCCGACCAACTCGGTTGGCTGTGGATGCTGTTGAAGACCGGCGCGCTGAGTTTCCTCGTCATCTGGGCCCGCGTCGCCTGGCCCCGGCTGCGCGCCGACCAGATCCAGAAGTTCGCCTGGACCGCGCTGGTGCCCCTCGCCCTGGCCCAGATCGCGTTGACGGGCGTGATCAAGGTGGTGGTGTCGGGATGAGCCTCGGATCCGGCCTGGCCAGGGGGCTCGCGATCACGCTGCGGACCATGACCCGGCGTGCCGTGACCCAGCAGTACCCGGAGCGGATGCCGGAACTGCCGCCCCGCACGCGGGGTGTCATCGCGCTCTTCGAGGAGAACTGCACCGTCTGCATGCTCTGTGCCCGCGAGTGCCCCGACTGGTGCATCTACATCGACTCGCACAAGGAGACCCTGCCGCCCGCCGCGCCCGGCGGGCGCGAACGCAGCCGGAACGTCCTCGACCGCTTCGCCATCGACTTCGCGCTCTGCATGTACTGCGGGATCTGCGTGGAGGTCTGCCCGTTCGACGCCCTCTTCTGGTCGCCCGAGTTCGAGTACGCCACCACCGACATCCGCGAACTCACCCACGAACGCGAGACGTTGCGCGAGTGGATGTGGACGGTGCCCGAGCCGCCCCCGCTCGACCCGGCCACCGAGGAGCCCAAGGAGATAGCGACGGCCCGCAAGGCTGCGGAGAAGGCCGCCGAACGCGCGGAGTCCGGCAGCGAAGGGCGGGAGCGGACGTGACCGGGCAGGAGGTCGTCTTCGTCATCGTCGGCGTCGTCGTCCTCGGCGCCGCCGTCCGCTGCGTCACCACCCGGGAGTTGGTGCACGCCGCGCTCTGGCTGGTCGTCGCGCTCGGTGGTCTCGCCGTCCAGTACCTGCTGCTCACCGCCGAGTTCGTCGCCTGGGTGCAGGTGCTGATCTACCTCGGCTCGGTGGTCGTGCTGCTGCTCTTCGGCCTGATGCTCACCAGGGCGCCCATCGGCCCGTCGCCCGACGCGGATTCGGGCAACCGGCCGGTCGCCCTCGCCGTCGCCCTGGCCTCGGCCGCCGCCCTGGTGGCGCTCGTCGTCGACGCGTTCCGCACCACCCGGATCGAACTCGACCGGCCGCACGGCGAGTCGGGGCCGATCGGCGAGAGCCTCTTCCAGAACTGGGTGCTGCCCTTCGAGGCGCTCTCGGTACTGCTGCTCGCCGCGCTGGTCGGCGCCATCGTCGTCTCCCGCACCCGGGGCGGCGACCAGCGGCACGACCAACGGAACGAGCAGCCGAACGGCCAGCGGAACGGCGGTGTCGGCTGATGCACCTCCTCTACCCGGCCGTGCTGGCCGTGCTGCTCTTCTCCACCGGCCTGTACGGGGTGTTGGCCCGCCGCAACGCCATCCTGGTGCTGATGTCGGTGGAACTGATGCTGGCCGCCGTCAGCCTCAACCTGGTCGCCTTCGACGTCTGGCTGCGCGACGCCATGCACTCGGGCCAGGTCCTCACGCTCTTCCTCATCGCCCTCGCCGCCGCCGAGATCGGCATCGGGCTCGCCATCGTGCTGCTCGTGTACCGCACCCGCGGCACCTCCGCCATCGACCAACTCCGCGAGCTGGGCGAGTCGGCGCACCCGGCGCCCGACGAACCGGCGGCGGAGCGGACCACGGAGACCACCCCCACGTGAACACCACGACCGCCGCCGTCCTCGTACCGCTGCTGCCGTTCGTCGCCGCCGCGGTGATCCTGCTGACCGGCCGGCGCGCGCCCGGCTTCGTCCGGCCGCTCGCCGTGCTGCCGACGCTCACCTCGGCCGGGCTCGCGATCTACGTGGCCGTGCGGCAGGGCGGCGACGAGCCGATCACCGCCGCGACCCGCCTCACCGCCACGGGAAACGACCGGCTGGACATCCAACTCGCCCTGAACCTCGACGGGTTCGCGGTGCTGGTGGCGGTGCTCGTCGCGGTCGTGGCCGGCTGCGTGCAGCTGTACTCCACCGGCTACCTGAGCGGCGACCCCCGCTACCCCTCGTACGCCGCGCTGGTCTCGCTGTTCACGGCCGCGATGCTGCTGGTCGTCTACGCGGACGACCTGATCGTGCTGCTCGTCGGCTGGGAGGTGATGGGCGTCTGCTCCTACTTCCTCGTCGGCCACTACTGGGAGACCTCGGCGGCCCGCGCCGCCTCCCTCAAGGCGTTCCTCGTCACCAAGCTCGGCGACGTGCCGTTCCTGATCGGCATCCTGGCCCTGGCCAACGAGGCCGACACCTTCCGCATCAGCGTCATCGTCGGGAAACTCACCTCCCCGCTCGCCGAGGGCCCGGCGTTCGAGCTCTCCCACCCCACCCTGATCGCCCTGCTGCTGCTCGCCGGGGTGGCCGGCAAGTCCGGTCAGGCGCCGCTGCACGCCTGGCTGCCGGACGCGATGGCCGGCCCGACCCCGGTCTCCGCGCTGATCCACGCCGCCACCATGGTCGCCGCCGGCGTCTACTTCGTCGCCCGGCTGCTCCCCGTCTTCGCCGCCTCGACGGCCGCCCTGCTGGTGCTCGCCCTCGTCGCGGCCGTGACCATGCTCGGCTCGGCGCTCGCCGCCCTCGCCCAGGACGACGTCAAACGGGTGCTCGCCTACTCCACCATCGGCCAACTCGCCTACATGACGGGCGCGTTGGCGGTGGCGGACCGGGACGCGGCGGTGTTCCACCTACTCACCCACGGCGCGTTCAAGGCGCTGCTCTTCCTCGCCGCCGGGGTGCTGATCCACACCGCGGGCACCGGCTCGCTGACCGCCATGTCCCGGATGCGCGGCCTCAAGCGCCGTGCCCCCGACGCCTACTGGACGATGACGATAGGGCTGCTGGCCCTGGCCGCCATCCCGCCGTTCGCCGGCTTCTTCTCCAAGGAAGCGGTGATAGCGGGCGCCGAGCACGCCGCCCTCGACGCGGACCACGGCGTCCCGGCCGCCGCCGGCTGGATCGTGCTGGTCGCCGGGCTGCTGACCGCCCTGCTCACCGCCGCCTACGCCGCCCGGCTCTGGCTGCTCGCCTTCCACGATCCCGCTTGTGGGGGCACCTCCCAGACGAAGTCTGGGGGATCGCGCACCGAACCGGTGCCGGTCTCCGAGGGCGCGAGCCCGGTGATGGCCGCCGTGCTCTGGCTGCTCGCGCTCCCCACCGTCGCGCTCGGCGTCGCCTACCCGGTGCTGCCGGACTGGTTCGACGGCGGTGACCTCGCGCCGACCCTGCTCACCGCCCTGCTGGCCACCGGCGCCGCGCTGGTCGGCGGCCTCGCCGCCTACGCGGCCTGGCGCCGCGCCTACGAGGGCGACGCCGAGGCCACCGGCGTCGACCCGGCACCCGCCCTGCTGCGCGGCCTGCACCCGCACGCCGCCGCCGGCTTCCACGCCGACGCCGCCTACGCGGCGGCCGTCGTCCGCCCCACCGAGGCCGCGGCCCGCCTGGTCCGCTTCCTCGACAGGACCGTCGTCGACACCTATGTGCGCGCCGCGGCCGCCGCGCCCGGGCTGCTGGGCACCGCCGCCCGCCGCGCCCAGACCGGAAACGTGCAGACCTATCTCGGCGCGATCGTCGCCGGCACCCTTGTCCTGGCCGTCGTCGCCGTCCTCGTCGTGGCGGGGGAGTGAGTGCCGTGATCAGCCTCAACGACACCACCATGCGGCTGCTGCTGGCCGCCGTCGTCGTGCTCCCGCTGCTCGGCGCGGGCGCCGCCCTGCTGCCGGCCCCGCCCGGGCTGCGCGGGCCGGGCGGCCGGGACCGCGACGTGCTGCGGCACGGCGTCACCGTCACCGGCGCCGTGCTCGTCCTCACCCTGCTGCTGGCCGCCGGCTTCGACCACGACCGGCCGGCCGACGTCCAGGCCGAGAGCGACCTCAGCTGGATCCCGGCCCTCGACATCCGGCTGCATCTGGGCGTCGACGGCATCTCACTGCCGCTGCTCGTCCTCACCGCGCTGCTGACGTTCCTCTGCGCGCTCTACACCTACTTCCGCCCGCCCGAGGGGCCGGACACCCCGGGGCCGATCCCCTTCGTCGCGCTGCTGCTCCTGCTGGAGGCCGGCACGCTGGCCACCTTCGCCGTCCTCGACCTGGTGCTGTTCTTCCTCGCCTTCGAGACGGTCCTGATCCCGATGTACTTCCTGATCGCCCGCTGGGGCGGCGCCGAACGCGCGGCCGCGGCCTGGAAGTTCATCCTCTACACGGTGGTCGGCTCGGTGGTGATGCTGCTCGGACTGCTGCTGATCGGCGTCCGCGGCGGCACCTTCGACATGGTCGCCCTCGCCGAGGCCAACGGCGCCGGCCTTAGCCACACCACCCAGCTCCTCGCCGTCCTCGCCATCGGCCTGGGACTCGCCGTCAAGACCCCCATGTGGCCGCTGCACAGCTGGCTGCCCGACGCCCACACGGCGGCACCCACCACCGGCTCGGTGCTGCTCGCCGGCGTGCTGCTGAAGATGGGCACCTACGGCCTGGTCAGGATCGCCCTGCCGATCGCCCCCGACGGCATGCACACCTTCGCGCCCTACCTCGGCGCCTTCGCCGCGGCCGGCATCGTCTACGGCTCCCTGGCCTGCCTCGCCCTGGTGCGGCAGGGCGCCGGGGGCGACCTCAAACGGCTCATCGCCTACTCCTCCGTCGGCCACATGGGCTTCGTCCTGCTCGGCATCGCGACCCTCACCCGCGGCGGCGTCAACGGCGCGCTCTTCGCCAACGTCGCCCACGGCCTGATCACCGGGCTGCTGTTCTTCCTGGTCGGCGCCCTCAAGGAACGCGTCGGCACCACCGACCTCGACCGGCTTACCAACGTGACGCTCTACGCCCGCTCCCCGCGCTTCGGCGGGCTGCTCGCGTTCACCGCCGTCGCCTCGCTCGGCCTGCCGGGGCTCGCCGGCTTCTGGGGCGAACTGCTGGCCATGCTCGGCGCGTTCCACCCGGCCGACGGGCTCAGCAGGCCGGCGTTCCTCACCTACCTCGTGCTGGCCGGCCTCGGCACCCTGCTGACCGCCGCCTACCTCCTCCTCGTGGTCCGCCGCGTCTGCATGGGCGACGCCCGCGACGAGCCGCTCCCCGACCTGCGCGCCCCCGAGTACGCCGCGTTCGCCCCGCTCGCCGTGCTGACCCTGCTCGCCGGCCTGTGGCCGGCCGTCCTCCTCGACCTCACCAACCCCGCGGTCGCGGCCCTCCTGCCCGGAGTCGCCAGATGAACCTCACCCAGAACGTCGACTGGGCGGTCGTCGCGCCCCCGCTGATCGCCGCGGTGACGGCCGTCGTGGTGCTGATCGCCGACCTCTTCCTGCCCGCCGCCAGGCGCCCGCTGCTCGGCTGGCTCGCCGCCGGCGGCCTCGCGCTGGCTGCCCTCGCCCTGCTGCCGCTGCGCGACGGCGACCGGACCACCTTCTGCCTCGCCGACGACCCGGCCCTCTGCGCCTACACCGCCGACCGCTTCGCCGTCATCGTGCAACTCCTGGTGCTCGGCGGCGCCTTCCTCGCCGCCCTGCTCTCCATCCCGGAGACCGCGGACGACGACATCCCCGGCGGCGAGTTCTGGTTCCTGCTGCTCTCCTCCGCCTCCGGCGCGGCGCTGCTGCCCGCCGCCCGCGACCTGGCCACCCTGATCATCGCGCTCGAGGTCACCACGCTGCCCGCCTATGCCCTGGTCGGCCTGCGGCGCGGCAGCCGCACCGGGCCGGAGGCCGCGCTAAAGTTCTTCCTCACCTCCGTGACCGCCACCGCCGTCGCCCTGCTGGGCGTCAGCTTCGTCTACGCGGCGGGCGGCAGCCTCTTCTTCGCCGAGCTCGCCACCGCGCTGCCAGGCGGCGACCCCCAGCTGGCCACCCTCGCCGAGGCCGGCGTCGCGCTGACCCTGGTCGGCTTCGCCTTCAAGGCCGCCGCCGTGCCGTTCCACTTCTGGGTGCCCGAGACCTATCTGGGCGCACCACTGCCGGTGGCCGGCTACCTGTCGGTGGTCGGCAAGGCCGCCGGCCTCGCCGGCCTGGCCCTGGTGACCACCCTGGCCTTCCCCGGCTACGGCGACCTGTGGGGCCCGGCCCTCGGGCTGCTCGCCGGCCTCACCATGACCGTCGGCAACGCGGCCGCGCTGCGCACCGACCCGGACGCGCCGCACAGCGCGATCCGGCTGCTCGCCTGGTCCTCGGTGGGGCAGGCCGGCTACCTGCTGGTGCCGCTGGCGGCCGCCGCCTACACCGACCACGGCGAGGCGCTGGGCGCCACCGTCGCCTACGCGCTGATGTACGCGGCGGTCAACCTCGGCGCCTTCGCCGTGACGGCCCAGGTGGTACGCCGCCACGGCGAGCGCCGGCTCTCCGACTTCCGGGGCCTCTACGCCAGGCGACCGCTCAGCGCCCTGGCCCTGGCGTTCTTCCTGCTCTGCCTGGCCGGGCTGCCGCCCGGGGTGGTGGGCCTGTTCGCCAAGGTCGCGGTCTTCGAGGCGGCGGTGGACGCGGGGCTCGGGGTGCTCGCGGTCGTGATGGCGATCAACGTCGCGATCGCGCTCTTCTACTACCTGCGCTGGACCGCGCTGCTGTTCCGCACGGCGCCCGAGCCCGCCCCCGCGGGGCCGGCCCCCGCCACCGCGGCCACCCCGGTCGCGGTGGCCGCCCCGCTGACCGGGGCGATCGGCCTGGCCGCCGCCGCGGCGCTCGCCTTCTCCGGTGCCCCGCAGTTGATCCTCACGTTCGTCTCCACCAGCCTGATCTAGCGCGGGACGGCGCCGCACGGCGTTTCCAGGACGTTCGCGCACGGTAACAACGCGGTCGTGGAGGGAACGTAATTCCCCCGTATGCCGTTGTGCACTTCGGGAGTGTCCACTGTTAGTGGAGAAACTCCGGCATCCGGTACATCCGGCCCCCCACGCGCGCTTCCAGGAGGGCACACCGTGCACCGCCGGCACAACGGCCTGAAGACCGCCGCCCTCCTGGGCGGCATGTCCGCGTTGATCCTGGTCATCGGCAGCTTCTTCGGCCGTGGCGGCCTGGTGATCGCGCTGGTGATCGCGCTGGCCACCAACGGCTACGCCTACTGGAACAGCGACAGGCTGGCGCTCCGCGCCATGCGCGCCAGGCCCGTCAGCGAGTTCGAGGCGCCCGGGCTCTACCACATCGTCCGCGAGCTGGCCGGGCAGGCCAGGCAGCCCATGCCCCGGCTGTACATCTCGCCGACCGAGGCGCCCAACGCCTTCGCCACCGGCCGGAACCCGCGCAACGCCGCCGTCTGCTGCACGGAGGGGATCCTGCGCCTGCTCGACGAGCGCGAGCTGCGCGGCGTGATCGGCCACGAGCTGAGCCATGTCTACAACCGGGACATCCTGATCTCGTCGGTGGCCGGTGCCATGGCCTCCGTGATCATGTTCCTGGTGAACTTCGCGTGGTTCATCCCGATCGGGCGGGACGACGACGAGGGCGGCCCGGGCATCTTCGGCATGCTGCTGGTGATGATCCTCGGCCCGATCGCGGCCTCCCTCATCCAACTGGCGGTGAGCAGGTCGCGCGAATTCGAGGCGGACGCCTCGGGGGCCAACCTCACCGGCGATCCGCTGGCGCTGGCCAGCGCGCTGCGCAAGCTGGAGGCCGGCACCCAGGCCCTTCCGCTGCGCCCAGAGCCCCAGCTGGAGACGGCGAGCCACCTGATGATCGCCAACCCGTTCCGCCGGGGCGAGGGCCTGGCCAGGATGTTCGCGACCCATCCGCCGATGGCCGACCGCATCGAGCGGCTGGAACGCATGGCGGGCGGGCGCCGCTGAGGTCATCCTGATGGTGTGCGAACCATACTCAACATCATCTGGCTGATCTTCTCCGGACTCTGGATAGCGCTCGGCTACGCGATCGCCGGCGTCCTGTGCTTCATCTTCATCGTGACGATCCCGTTCGGCATCGCCTGCTTCCGGATCGCCGTCTACGCGCTGTGGCCGTTCGGCTACCGCGTCACCGAGCGTCATGACGCCGGCGTCGCTTCTGGCGTGGGCAACATCATCTGGCTGGTGATCGCCGGGATCTGGCTGGCCATCGGCCACATCCTGGCGGGCATCTCCTTCTGCGTGACGATCATCGGCATCCCCTTCGGTATCGCGCACTTCAAGATGGTGCCGATCTCCCTGATGCCACTGGGTCGGGAGATCGTGCCCACCTCGCAGGAGCTTCCCAGCTACCGCTGGAACCGACCGTAGAGCTGGCGCTACCCCGGTGGTAGTGACGATCGGTAAGGGAGAACCTGTCGAAAGTCAGGGGGACGATCATCCCGCGGACGGACGCGGCGCCTCGATCGCGATGGTTACGCTCCGTACATGAAGTTCATGATCTCCCGAGGCACCGCCACCGTGGCGGCCGGCCTCGCCCTGGCCCTCGCGGTCCCCCTGGCGTCCACCGCCGCCGCGGCCGGGGCCGCCGCTCCCGCGCCGGCCTCCGGCCCACTCGTCGATCGGGCGTCCGCGGACCGGGCGTCCGTCGACCTCCGGCTTCCCGAGCCCACCGGCCCGTTCGCCGTCGGCCGCGACACGCTGCACCTGGTGGACACCGGCCGCGCCGACCCATGGGTCCCGGAGGCCGGTGCCCGCGAGCTGCTGGTGTCGATGTTCTACCCGGCCAGGGCCGGCACCGGCCGGCCCGCCCCCTACCTGGCGGCCGAAGAGGCCCGGCTGCTGCTGGAGAGCCAGCGGCTGGAGGGCGTCGTCACTCCCGGGGAGGTGGCCGCCACCCGGATATCCGCCAGGTCCGGCGCGCGGCCCGCCGCCGGCCGCTATCCGTTGGTGGTGCTCTCGCCCGGCTTCTCGCTGCCGCGCACCACGCTCACCCTGCTCGCCGAGGAACTGGCCAGCCGGGGCTATGTGGTGGCCGCCGTCGACCACGCGTACGAGTCCGTCGGCACTCTCTTCCCCGGCGGCCGGATGCTCACCTGCGTGGCCTGCGAGACCACCGGCGGCATGGCGGCGGTGGCCGAGGGGCGCGCGGCCGACCTGTCGTTCGTGCTCGACCGGCTCACCGGGCCCCGCCCCGCCTGGCGCCACGCGGGGCTGATAGACGCCGCCCGGATCGGCATGGCCGGCCACTCCATCGGCGGCAACGCCACCGCCGTCACCATGGCCGGCGACCCCCGGGTGTGCGCCGGGGCCAACCTGGACGGCACCTTCTTCGCCCCCGTGTCGGCCGAGGGCCTGGGCGGCCGGCCGTTCCTGATGCTGGGCACGGAGTCCCTGCACCGCCCGGGCGGCGGCGACGAGTCCTGGGATCGGGACTGGGCCCGGCTCGACGGCTGGCGCCGCTGGCTCACCGTCACCGGCTCGGGGCACTTCACCTTCATCGACCTGCCGGTGCTGGGCGGCCAGTTGGGGCTGACGGACCCCGAGGCGCCGCTCTCCGGCGAGCGGTCGGGCGAGATCACCCGGGGCTATCTCGCCGCCTTCTTCGACGCCCAGCTGCGGGGGCTGCCCCAGCCCCTGCTCGACGGGCCCACGGCGGCCAACCCGGAGGTGGTCTTCCAGGTCGGCTGAGCCGGCGGCCGCGAGCTACTCGGCGGCAGAGGACGTTCGTCGGTTGCGCAGGTACCTGATGCCCTCGTGCAGCACGGTGATCGCCAGCGCCAGGCCGAGGCCGAGCGCCACCCCGCGCAGCGGGTTGTCCTCGAAGGCGGCGCCGCCGATGTAGCCGATGCCCGCGGAGTAGACCGCCCAGCTGAGCGCCGCGATGGCGTCGTAGCGGGAGAAGCGGGCCAGCGGGTAGCGGGTGGCACCGGTCGTCAGGGTGGCCGCGGTGCGGCCGCCGGGGATGTAGCGGGCGATGATGAGGACGAGCCCGCCGCGCTTCTCCAGCATCTCGCCGACGCTCAGATACGCCTTGTGGGTCCGGCTGCCCGGCTTGAGCCTGGCGAAGACGCGCTGGCCGGACTTCCGGCCTATGAAGTAGGAGATGTGATCCCCGGTGAACGCGCCGAGGGCCGCGATGAGGATGACGAGGAGCAGATTCGGGTTGCCGTCGGCCGCCGCGAAGACCCCCAGGGTCACCACCAGGGTCTCGCTTGGCACCACGGGAAAGAAGCCGTCGAGCTTCGCGACGGCGAAGAGCGCCACATACACCCAGGGGGTGGCGACAAACCCTTCGATGGCGTCGAGGATCGCATTATCCACGTGCCCAGCCTAGGCAATCGAACTTGCGACCAGGATCTGCCCTTCGGCAAGTGGCGACCTGACTTTCGTCAGGTCGCGGCTCAGAGCCAGCCGTTCCGTCGGAACCCCCGGTGGATCAGGTAGCAGGCGGTGAGGATCACCCCGAGCACCAGGGGGTAGCCGAACCGCCAGTGCAGTTCCGGCATGTGGTCGAAGTTCATGCCGTAGACCCCGCAGACCATGGTCGGCACCGCCAGGATGGCCGCCCACGCCGTGATCTTCCGCATGTCCTCGTTCTGGGCCACGGTCACCTGGGCGAGGTTGGCCTGCAGGATCGAGTCGATCAACGTGTCGTACCCGTTGATCTGCTCCGTCACCCGCGACAGGTGGTCGGCCACGTTGCGGAAGTAGCGTCGGATCTCCGCGTCGACCATCGGCAACTCGGTCTCCGCCAGCATCCGCAGCGGCCGGTCGAGCGGCGCCACCGCCCGCCGCAGCTCCAGCAGCTCCCGCTTCAGCTGGTAGATCTGCCCCGGGTCGGCGCCCCGTCCCCGCGAGTCGGAGAACACCGCGGACTCGATCGCGTCGACGTCGTCCCGCACCGCGGCCGCCACGTCCAGGTAGTGGTCCACCACATGGTCGGCGACGGCGTGCAGCACGGCGGACGGCCCCTTCGCCAGCTGCTCGGGCGACGCCTCGAGCGCCTCCCGCAGCGGCCCGAGCGAGCCGTGCCCGCCGTGCCGGACGGTGATCACGAAGTCCGGCCCGACGAACACCATGATCTCGCCGGTGTCCACCACCTCGCTGCTGTCCGTCAGTTCGGTGTGCTCGACGTACCGCACGGTCTTGAGCACCGCGAAGAGCGTGTCGTCGTACCGCTCCAGCTTGGGCCGCTGGTGCGCGTGCACCGCGTCCTCGACGGCCAGCGGATGCAACCCGAAGAGCTCCGCCACCTCCGCGAACTCGGCCTCCGACGGCTCGTGCAGGCCGATCCACACGAACCCGCCCCGCCGCCCCCGAACCCGCGAGATCGCGTCCCGCGCGCTGTACCGGCCCTCCCGGCGCACCCCGTGCCGGTACACCGCGCAGTTCACCACGGCGCTGCCCAGCGGCTCCCTCGCCCGATGGCTCAGGTCCACCCGCGCGCCGTCACCCACCGGCCCGCGACGAGCCCGCCGGAAGACCTCCCCCAGATTCCTGATCATCGGTAGTTGACGAACTGCACCGCGAAGTCGAAGTCCTTCTCCCGCACCAGCCGCTGCACTTCCTGCAGCGCGTCCCGGCTCTTGGAGCTGACCCGCAGCTCGTCCCCCTGCACCTGCGCCTTGACGCCCTTGGGACCCTCGTCCCTGATCAGCTTGGCCACCTTCTTGGCGTCGTCGGTGGAGATTCCCTCCTTGATGGTGGAGTACAGCCGGTACTCCTTCCCCGACGCCTGAGGCTCCCCGGAGTCCAGCGCCTTCAGCGAGATCCCGCGCTTGATCAGCTTGGTCTGGAAGATGTCCAGGACGGCGTTGGCCCGCTCCTCGGCGTTGGCCCGGATCTCGATCCGCTCCCCCGACCAGGCGATGGAGGCCCCCACGCCGCGGAAGTCATACCGCTGCGAGATCTCCTTGGCCGCCTGGTTGAGCGCGTTGTCGACCTCCTGCCGGTCGACCTTCGAGACGATGTCGAAACTGGAGTCGGCCATGGTCGTAAGGCTCCTCGAGACTGTCACATCGGGCGTGGTCGCCGCACAGCCTAGCCACCCCCACTCCGGGATCCACCGCCACAACCGAGTGGCGGACCACCCCCGCGCATCGGGTATCGTTTACCGCGTCGCAAGGCGGTGTGCCCGAGTGGCCAAAGGGAGCAGACTGTAAATCTGCCGGCTCAGCCTACCCAGGTTCGAACCCTGGCGCCGCCACCCTAGCGATACGGCCTCTGACCTGCGGCTACGCGGTCAGGGGTCGTTCCTCTTTCGCTGGCACTCCGCTCGGAGGATTGTGTCACTTGCCCCGGTTTGTCTCACTCGATTTCGCGTGCTGACCAGCGCGTGTGGGGCATGTGTGGGGCAGAGTGGGGCGTGGCCACGGGTCTCAGGGTGCCGTTTCCGGCCGCGAGTCGGGCCGTGATCTTGGCGTTCTCGGCGTCGTCGGTGTCCTTGACGAACCTCGCGTAGACGCGGAGCAGGACGGCGACGCTGTGGCCGGCTCGCTTGGCGGCGGTCTGGGGGGCCATGCCGCCGCTGAGCCACAGGGACAGGGCTGCCTTGCGGAGGTCGTAGGCCCGCTTGGCCAGGTCGGAGTCGAACTCGTGCGGCGGCAGTACCTCTTGGCGAGCCCGGGCCCACACCTCGCCGTAGCCGCTCTCGTGGAGCAGGCCGCCGCGCAGAGTGCGGAAGATCCGGCCGTCCGGTGTGGTGCCGTACGCCTCGATGTGCCAGCGCAGCATGGCCACGAGCACGGGAGGGATGGGCACGATGCGCACGGCCTTGCGCGACCGCTTCTTGAGGCCCCGCTGGTCGTGTGCCTCGCCGTTGTCCGTCCAGCTCTTCCCGGACCGTGGCCGGGTCTTCTGGAGGCGCAGGGAGCCGAACCCTCGGTGGGGCAGGTGGCACTGGCTGGGGCGGAGTTCCAGGAGTTCGGCGGGGCGGGCGGCGGCGTAGTACATGCAGCCGAAGAACGCGACCAGCATGCGTCCGCGCTTGCCCTGTTCGCCGACCGCTTTCAAGAGGGCGGTGGCCAGCTCGGGGTTGGGGACGCTCGCGGGGTCGACTTCCTCTTCGACGGGTTCGGGGAGTGACCAGCTGATGCGGGGGATCAGGTTTTCGGTGATCAGGTCGGCGTCCAGGGCGTAGACGACCGCGTTGTGGAAGATGGCCCGTTTGCGGGTGATGCACGAGGCCGCGGCTGTGCTGCCGTCCAGGTTCCTTTTGAGTCCGTCGAGTGCCCGACGGACGACCATGCGGTCGTTGAGGGCCGACGTCGGCAGGGATTTCCGCTCGAACCAGTTCAGCACCTTCAGGACTTCCTCCGGGTGCTCCTCCTCCCAGCGGTGCACGTTGAACGCCCAGCTGTAGAGTGCCCGCCGCACGGTGTGCCGATCAGCCGTGCCGCGGTTGTCCGTCACGAGGGCTGGCGTCACGGTCGCCATCGCGTCGGCCAGGGTTCTCCGGGTGGACGCGGGAGCGTCCTGCCACTTCATCTGGATGTAGTTGCGCGCGTGCTGGTACCAGCTGACGTCCTGCTGCTGGCGCAGTTCGGAGACGGGGAGTCCGGTGGCCTCGTCGAAAGCTTCCCCGCGTTGCGCTGCGACGAGCAGCTGAGCTCGCCGGTTGTCGGCGAGCGTGACGTTGCGGAAAGTCAGCGAATGGGGCTCGTTGCCAACCTTCCAGCGCAGCTCGGCTGATGTCTGTCCGCGGTCCGTCCGCTGACGGATGCCCCAGATCTTGATGGTGAACGTGTGCCCCAAGATTTCGTGCTCCTCTCGGGGGCGGCGGCGCCCGAACCAGCTGGGCGGCGCCGATTGAAGTGCTTTGTCAGTCGGAGTTGATGACGAGGTCCTCGAGCCAGGCGTCAAGGTCGCTGCGGCGGACCCGGATGTGGCCGTTCGGCAGGCGATGAATGCGGGGTGCCTGCCCTCGCGTGCGCATTCGGTAGAAGGCCGCTCGGCTCATGCCGACGGTGTTGAGGACTTCGGAGAGCTTGAGCAGATCTGTTCCAGCCAACGGCGCTTTTCCTCGTTCCAACCCGCGATCTGGTGATTCACGTTCGTTTACAGAGGGTAAGGCCGCAAGGCTGGTGGTAGTCGGTATTGCTGACTGGTGTGCGTGTCTGTCGTGGGGAATCTGGTGATGGCGCGTTAACTCATGTTTATGGAGCGTGCGCGAGTCGGTGACGGTTGGTCATTTGTCCGGGTGTGGCTCGCGGTCGGACGCCCGGCCTCCCGTCGTGGAAACCGGGCGACCTCACCCATTATGTGGACTTGTTTTTCTAAAATCAAGTCCACTAACGTGGGGGGCGCCGGCTCCGACCGGTCTACCCAAGGAGGCTGGACCATGCGCTACTTCCGAGCGGCGTGCCTGCGGCCCCCACTTTCCGCTCGCCGTTGTGCGACAGGTCGTCGAAACCGCTGAGCGCATGAACCGTTACGGCCGGATCGAGCGCGGCCACATGGCGAGCGACCGTTTCACCCAGGTCTCGAATGCGCTGGCCCGTGACCGGCGGTTGACTCGCAAGGCGCGGGGGTTGTTCCTGGAGATCGCCTCGCACCGTGACGGCTACGGGCTGACGGTGGAAGCACTCGTTCGCTCCGGCCCGGAAGGGCGTGGGGCCATCATGACCGGGCTCCAGGAACTGGAGAGGTTCGGCTACTTGGAGCGCCACCAAGAGCGCGATGAACGTGGCCGGCTCGGCGCCGCGGTCTATCGCATCACCGACTCGCCTCAGCGTTCCGTGCTTCCGGAGGTCAATGACGGGAAACGGCCCAGGTCGGCGCCGATGTCGGAAAACCCGACGACGGATGACCCGACATCGGATGAACCGCACCCTAAGAAGACCAAGATCAAGAAGACCAACCGCCAGAAGACCGCCCCCTCCCCTCCTTCCGGCCCGGAGGTCCCGAGCGCTGGCGTGTCCCTCCTGCTGGACGTCGGCGCGCACGAACCGCGCCTCCGCGTCGGCGGACAGGCCCTCATCCGCGAGGGGCAGCGGCTCGACGTTCTCCTGGCCGCTGGCTGGGACATCGACGCCCTGCGTGCCGCGCTGACTGGCGGGCTGCCAGCCCGGGTCACTCACCCAGCGGGCTTCCTCGCCCGCCGCATCGCCCACATCCCGCCCGCGCCGGTGAGGCTGCCCACGCAGGACGCCGGACCGGAGCGCCGGGCGACGTACACCCCGCCGCGCTTCGGAGAACACGTTCGAACCCCGGCCCTGCCTGAGTGCGAGGACTGCGGCCGACCTCCCGTGCCCGGCCGTGATCGCTGCGCGGAGTGCCTGGGCTGGCCGCCGTGCTCAGGCTGCCAACGTCGCCGCGGCGATCCCGAGGACGCCGGCCTGTGTCGGACGTGCGGCGAGGAGGACCGCGAGCAGCAGGCCGTGCGGACGGCCCTGGGCGTCGACGCTCAGATCTCCTGATGGCCGACACCACGCTCGCCGTACCGGAGCAGCAGTTGCGGGAAGCCGGTCTGCTTCGTCAGCATGTCCGGGTGAACGCCGCCGACCCCATCGCCGTCCTCAAGGCGGCCAAGCGCCGGGTCGACCGCCTCCAGCCGGAGCTTCCCAGGCGCGAGGCTCGCCGCAACAACCTGTTGGCCGACTCCCATGCCGACCCGCTGACTGAGGAAGAGAAGCGAGAGCGCGCGGCGCGCAAGGCTCGCGGGGGGAAGAACCCGCCGGTGCCCGGCCGTGGTCGTCGGGCCGCGATCGCCCGGCTCATCGGCCAGACGGAACAGAACGTCCGCAACCTCCACGAGGCGGAGCTGGCCTACCGAGAGGCCGCCGACCGGCCCCGCCGGCTCGCGGACCCGGACACCGCCTTCGCGCTGCTGCCCGAGGCGCAACAGGGGGTCGACGAGGTCATAGCCGCCCGCGACGCCTACTACGACGCCATCGCCGACGCTCTCCCACCTCATGTAGAAGGTGCTCGCCCCAGCGGACCGGACGCTACCCGGTTCGCCGAGGTGCGGTCGATCACCGGCCTCGACCCGTCGCATCTCCGCCGTATCCAGCGCGGCGTGCAGGAGAAGCGCGGGCGGTCGAGGGGCCCGATGCAGCCGTGATTCGCCAACGCGAAGACGACGACGAGATCGCTCAGGTCTCCACGCCCCGGGCTGCCCAGGCCGTGGCGCCGTCCGCATCGCGTTGATGCGGACGGCGCTCCGGAGTGTTCCTCCCAGCTAGCGATGACGTTGGCCCACAGGCCACGAAGCTCGGGAGGACGACCACGTCGAGGCGGTTGGAGACGGCTTCTGCCCACCAGCCGGCTAGAAATCCCTCGCAGTTCGTTTCCCGGCGGCGAGGCGTCCCACCTCGTTGAGCAGCGACTTGGCGCTGGTCCAGGAGACACCGATTCGTTCGGCGACGTAGTTGGGGCTGAGCGTGGTGCGGTTCGGGTCCAGAACACGGACTTCTGCGAGTAGTTCCGCGCGAGAGCGGCGTCCCCTGGCGTTGTGCTCAACCGGGTCGGGGGCCTCCTCCGTGGAGGAAGTTCCCTGGTCGGTGGCGTCGGGTTCTGACGTCGGGGCCGACGTGGTCGGGGCCGACTCGGGTACGGAGTCGAGGGTGGGGCGCCTCTCGTTTGGCAACGGGTAGCCATACGGGGCGCCTTGGTCGGTGCCTGGTCGGCGCCGATTGGAGTGCCTGCCGTCCCGGGTCGTGGTCGGGGTGGCAGCGAGGGAGCGCTCTGGCCCCGCTGGTCGTGTGCCTCACCACAGTCCGTCTAGCTCTTCCCAGAGCGCGGACGAGTCTTCTGGAGTCGCAAGGAGCCGAACCCTCGACGGGGCAGCACTGGCCGGGGCGGAGTTTCAGGAGTTCGGCGGGGCGTTTGGCGGCGTAGTACATGCAGCCGACCAGCCTCGACGACTGGCCGAGCCAGACATCGCCTTCGCCTCTCTCGCACTGGCCCAGCGGGCCGTCGACGAGGTCACCGCGGCACGTGACGCCAACTACGTGGCCATCGCACACACCCTTCCCTGCGCGTCGAGGACGCCCGCCCCAGTGGCACGGACGCTGCACAGTTCGCAGGGGCCAGACGCGTCAACGGGCTCGACCCATCGCACCTGCGTTGAATCCAGCGTGGAGCTCTCCAGAAGCAAGTGAGGTAATCATTGGGCCGCGACAGATTTGGTGTGGCCGAGGTAACTATCTGCCTTGATCTACGCCGTCGGGCATTGCACGGTGATGCGGTATCGTCCTGCCTCCAGGTACGCAAGGGCTCCAAGCGCATGATGCTTCGGTGCTACGGCCGATAGAAATTACTGCCGGGTGTCAGGGGACCTTGGCCAGTCCGGTCAGAGCAGCTCCGGCGATGCTTTGCGTCGAGCCGTCGGGTCGCCAGCGATCGGCTCGCACCAGCCCTGGATCCAAAAGCGCCATCCCATCGAAGAAACCGGAAATCTCTTCGCGAGAGCGCAAGACGTAGGGCATGGCCCCCGAGGTGTTGTAGTCCTCCTGAGCTTTCAGCGCCGCCACTGGGGTGTCTTCCGATGTACGGTGGCTGATCAGCATCAGGCTGCCCGGAGCCAACCTGGACGTCAGGGTACGCACCGTTGCTCGAGCCTCCTCATGGTCGGGCAGATGCCCGACTATCTCGCTCAGCAGCAGCATTACCGGCCAGTCTAGGTCCAGGTGCTCGGCTGCTTGATCCAGCAGTGGCCGGGGCTCGGTGAGGTCAGCGTCCAGGCATGCGACGTGGCCCTCAGGGGCGGAGACCAGCAACGCCCTGGAATGCGCTAGCACCAGCGGATCGTTGTCTACGTAGATGACCCGAGCTTCGGGAAGGATCCGCTGGGCGATGTCGTGGGTGTTGACCTGCGTCGGTAGCCCGACACCGATGTCCAGAAATTGTCGTACTCCGAGTCCGGCGCCGTGGCGGACGGCACGGACCAGTACCTCTCGGGAAGCCTGCGCGATCGCACTGATCTGCGGATAGGCTTGCTCATACGCATCGCCAACGACGCGGTCCGCCTTGTAGTTGTCCGTGCCCCCCAGCCAGAAGTTCCAGATCCGAGCCGAGTGCGGAACGGTCACATCAATAATCCCGACGTTCCGCTTTGGCATGTGTGAGACTTTGACTTCGGCCGATTGTGGCCGGCTCGGTGGTGTTCCCAGCAGGTCAAGGAGTCGGCGTTCCGCCTTCAGGTTCCGTGCGTGCCCCAGCTTAACGACGTTCCTGAACCCGGTGGTATCAGGCAGCGGGTCCTGAGCGATCGACACTGCAACAAGGTCTTCGGCCCGGGCCTTGGCGACGGAACGCAGCGCGGCATTCCAGGCCACTGCCGAGTGCCCGCCCAATCGGAGGTAGTGCTCGCTGAGCACGAAGAGGAGGCGGCCATCGGCCACCAACACGTCACCGAGGGCTGCGCCGAGTGGGACGCCGGTTGGCAGGGCCCAGCTCAGCATCGTGACCGGCCAGCCATGGCTCTCCAGACGGTCCCGGATCCAGTTGGCCCAGGACCGGTCGGCAGGGGCGAAGCAGATGGTGATGTGATCTCCGCTAGCCACAGTTGCTGCCATGAGTGCGGGAAGAGGCGGAGCAGCACTCAGTTCCTCGGCCTCCTGCGTCAGGAACGCGGCGCGGTCGGCAAGCGCATCACTGGACGTGCGTAGTGCAGAGTCGATGTCCCTCTTAAGAGCATCGGCAGCGTGTTCGGTTCGCCAAGTCTCGGAACTAGCGTCCGCAGCGCGCATCCGCGACAACATCGCATCCTTCGCACGAAGTGCATCGGCGAGGGAACGGACTCGAGCCATGGCCCGGGCGGCCAGCCGTGCGGCCGCTCGTTGACCGGCTCGCGCCTGTTCCAACTGCACCTCGGCGGAGTGGCGTTGCTCCTCACTGCGGGCCAGCCGCGACTGCGCCTGCGCAAGTTCATCGGGTTGTGGTGGCGATGCGTCGGCCAGTTGGTCACGCTCCGTCTCCAGTTCAGCGTTGCGCCGTTCCAACTCTCCAACCATGGTGAGCAGGAAGATGGCCTGAAGCTGGGCCTGGTCGCGAGCCTCCTGCAGCGCGCTGGCACGGCGTGCCTCTTCGTTCAGCCGATCCTGGAGCAAGAGCAACCGCCGTGGCACGGTGACCAGTTCGTCCTCCATCGGCGCTGTCGCCGGAGGCTGCGTCGGAGGCTGTGGCCCCGGCGTTCGGGCGGCATGCCAAAGGCCTTGGGCCTCGGCCAGCCGACGACCCCGCAGGCTCGGTGGAACCGTATGCTCCACCAGCGCCTCGACGAAACGCCGTTCAGGCACGCGGCCGGACACATTCAAGGCCAGCGTGGACTTCGAGTACTTCATCGGCCCTGCCAGCTCATCCAGCGCTTGGCCCGAGTCCTCTATCAGCTCGCGTAGGAACAGTGCAAGGCGCTTCGCCTCTGCTGTTTCGGCGCGCACCGGGGCCCAGGGGCGGCCGGGAGATTTCCGCTTCACCACGGCCCCATTGTCCTGGACAAGTGAGCTGTTGTCCGGGCTTCACCTGCGGAATCGCCGCTGCGGCTGGCTGGACAAACCGCGACGTTGGAGTGTCGGGAGAAGAGATCCAGCCCATGATGGGCCCGACCGACAAGGAATGTACATGCCCAACTCCGCCCATTCGAGCGAGCCGGATGTTCCCCGACGCTGTACCTCTTGGCCCTGTTTCCTGCTGTCCTCCTTGTGGGTCGTCGAACGGCAGGACTGGCTTCCCGACGGCGACTCGCCGCTGCACGTCATGGTGCTGACGGTCCTATTCGCCATGTTCCGCGCCATCTGAGGCAGGCGGGAGCACCTGCCTGGGCCGTGGCCTCTTCTCTCGCTCGACTGCAGGCGCTTGAGGCAGGGCAGTCTCGGTGATACGGAGGGAGGGGGCCGGCAACTGACCTCCACCGGATTTCGTGCGGTGGAAGAAGCTCTCGGGCGTTCCACGTACGAGGTCGCCGGACGGGTGGTTCTGGTGCCGGATCGTGACGGTAACCGCCGCCCTGTTCAGACGGCCTTTTTTCAGGGTGCCGCCCACGATGTGTTGAGGGTGGCACCTCGTCCGCGATGATCTTCGAGCTGATCAGACTGACGGAGACGGCGGCGGCCTCAGGTCACCCGATGACTCGGACACGGTCGACGTGGGCTCCCCGTTGAGAAGGCGGCCAGTCTCGTTGAGCAAGGCCTTGGCGGTGGACCAGGAGACGCCGATTCGCTCGGCCACGAAGTTGGGGCTCAGCTTGGTGTGGTCGGGTGCCAGTTCACGGACTTCTCTGAGTAGCACCGTGCGAGAACGCCGTCCCTTCGTGATCCTTTCGGGCTGGGGAGCGGGGACTAGAGACGCGGATGCGGAATCAGCGCCACCGGCTTCCAAGGTCGGGGGCGACTCGGTGGCGTGGTCGAGAGGAGCTACCCGCCTGCCTCTGGGAGGACCGCCCGTCGGGGTGCCACGGTTGGTGGCAGGTCGGGCCTGATTTGGGTGCCCGACGCCATCGTCGTCCGTCGGGGTGGCGGGCGGTCCGGCTTTGGCCGGCAGCTCGTGGTCCAAGGTCTCGCCGTTGGCGATCTCGACTCCTCGGTCCATCAAACCGGCCATCAGTGCCCAGCCGCCTCCGCACGCGACGGCGGCGACGATCATGACGACGATGGTGTCGGTGCCTTCGCCGTAGTAGATGTGGGCCGCGATCTCGACGCCGTAACCGGAGACCGTGGCGGCGGCGCCGCTGAGGACGATCCACCGCCGGCGCAGAACCGAGTTCAGCACCATGGTCGCCTCGCCCACGATGACGAAGGTCTGGACGGCAATGGGCACGGCCCATGTCGCTCCGGGCAACGCGTGGGGACGCTCGAGGTAGGTGTGCATCGCCATGACGTTCACCCAGCCCGTCCAGGCCGAAGTGAGGGTCAGGGCGACGAGGATGAGTGGCAGGAAGATCGTGAACGCGTAGGCAGCGATGCCGGCGATCTGCGCTCGAACGCGTTCCTCCACGGGCAGAGCCGTCGCCGCCTGGGCGGGCGGGACAGCGCCTCCCGAGCGGTGTCCGTGCCGCGATGTCACTCGTCCCCCTTGGGGCGACTGCCAGAAGGCCAGATGCGGAACCCGCAGCGCGAACGCAGCGGACAGCCGTCGCAGACCGCGGCGGCGTCCAGGCGGTCCTCGTACGTGACGACGCTGCTGTGGGCGTCTTCCACGAGTTCGAAGAGCTCCCTGTGCTCCGAGCAGGCGGCCCTTCCGTGATCGCTCGTGGGGACCGTGCGCACGGCCTTCTTGGAGCGACGGGACATCGCTGTCGTCGCCGTGCTCTTCGTCCCGGTCGGCGGTTGCTCGGTCGGCGCGGCAGCCGACTCCTCTTCGCCCGGCGGGCGGTTGTCGGGTGGTAGGTGATTAGCGGCGCTAGTCTCGCGCATGGCACGTCTCCTCAGCATTGGGTGAGGTAGCGGGCCGTGCTCCTTGGCCGGCGGTCGCGACGCTGGCCGAGGGGCTGCTCCGTTTCACGGGGCAGACGACCCTTGATATGCAATCTCAGATTGCATATCAAGGATGCAAACAGAGATCGCATCTCGCCAAGTGCTTCTCGTGGAGATCACACCTACGGGGTACTCGGTCCTCAGTCGGCGGAGCCGCTGGCACGATGTCGGGGTGACCGATGAGCCGACCCCAGAGCAGCGGGCCGCGATGGACGAGCTGGACCAGCTCTCGGCGGATTACGCCGCAGCGCTCGAACGCCTCGAAACCGCCCGTGACCGCCTGAGCGAAGGGGTGGTTCGCCACCTGCGCGCCCGCACCCTGCGGCCCACCCAGGTCGACGCTCACGTGCCGTGGGATCGCAACTACGTGGCCAGGATCGCCCGCAAGGCCGGCGTGCCTCCCCTGAAAGAACCGACGGTGACCAGTCGCCGTAAGCGAGGTGCGAAGTGAGACCGGCACTCCACCGTGCCAAGCCGTGGCGGTACCGGGGCCCGCGTGGGGCAGGATCGGTGCATGCGGATTCTCGTACTCGGCGGCGGGTGGTTCCTCGGCCGCTTCATCTCTCAGCAGGCTCTTGACCGAGGTTGGGACGTCAGCACGTTCAGCCGGGGTCTGTCGGGCCAGGACGTTCCGGGTGTGCGGCCGATTCGCGGCGACCGTACGAGGGACGAGGACCTGAAGCGGCTGGCCGACGCGGGTCCGTGGGACGCCGTCATCGACACGTCGTCGGCGGACTTCGCCCCGCGGCGGATCCTGGCGGGCGCCCGTGCGCTGGCGCCGGCGGTCGGGCGCTACGTGTACGTGTCGACGGTCAACGCGTACCAGGGATGGCCGTACGAGCCGCTGAGCGAGGACTCGCCGTTGCTCGAGGCGCCGCCGGACGCCGGGGAGGAGTTCGGGCGGGACGGGGCGTCGTCGGCGGCGTACTACGGGATCCAGAAGGCCGGTTCGGAGCGGGCCGTCGTCGAGGCGTTCGGCGAGGAGCGCGCGCTGATCCTGCGGCCGGGCGTCATTCTCGGCCCGGGGGAGTACGTCGGCCGGCTGCCGTGGTGGCTGCGCCGCGCGGAACGCGGCGGGCCGATCCTCTCCCCGGGGGAGCCTGGCCAGACGATCCAGCCGGCCGACGTGCGCGACGTCGCGGCGTTCGCCCTGGACCAGGCGGCCGCCGGTGCGGCTGGTGCCTTCAACATCGCGGCGCCGATCGGGCGGGAGACGATGGAGGATTTCCTCGCTGCCTGCGTTGACGCCACCGGCAGCGGCGGCGAGTTGCGCTGGGTGCCGGACGAGGTGCTGCTCGCCGCCGGGGTGCGGCAGTGGACCGAACTGCCGCTGTGGCGCGCCGCGCCCGGTTCGTGGCGGGTGGACGCCAGCCGCGCGGCCGCGGCGGGGCTGGTGTGTCGGCCACTGGCCGAGACCGTGGCCGACACCTGGGCCTGGCTTCAGGACGGCGGCCTGCCGGTGGAGCACCCTCGGTGGGGTGAACACGGCATCGCCCCGGAGCGGGAAGCCGCGATCCTCGCCTCGCTCGGCGGGTGAGGCGGTCAGGCTTCGAGGGCCAGCGGGCCGGCCGGCCCGAGGAGATGGGTGGCCGCGCCGTTCGCGGTGAACTCCTCGACGCGCTCGCCGAGGGCCCGCGCTGCCGTGGCGGTGGCCATGGGACTGCGGATCAGGTCGTGTCGTAGCCCGGTCATCCGTTCCAGAACGCCCAACGTGCGCCAACCCGTCTCCAGCGCGAAGACCGGCTCGACGGCTTCGGCGGCGCCGTCCAGGTCGCGCCGGAGCATCCGGGCGCGGGCGAGGTCGACCGCGGCCTTCCCGCGGAGTGCGGGCTGTTCCGCCGGCGGCCGCTCATTGATGAAGTCCAGCGCCCGTTCGGCGGCGGCTTCCGCGCCGCTGGCGTCGCGCAGCAGGAGCATCGTCGTGGCGTTGGACATGGCCGCGCGGGCGGGCGGCATGCCGAACTCGCCGCCGACATCGTCGTGCAGCTCGTCCCGGCGGCCGGTCGCCAGGTCGTCGAGTGACCGGATGACACGCTCGGCGGACTCCTGGTCGCCGAGGTGGGCGTGCGCGCGGGCGCGGATGGTGGCCAGCCGGGTGGCCGCGGTGTCGCCGACTCCGCCGAAGTTCTGGCCGGTCGTGACCAGCCGGAGAGCGTCGGCCGGTCGACTGTCCCAGTAGGCGAGGTAGGCCAGGGCGCCGTGCGCGTACGCCTGAAGTGGGCCGTGGTCGATGACCTCGCCGTAGAGGGCCGCCGTGCGCGCGAGTTGAACCGCCGCCGGCAGGCTGCCCAGGTCGAACGAGGCGCTGGCCAACACGGCCGCGGTGGAGCCGGCCTGGAGGTAGAGCCGGTGGCGCTGTCGCGGGCGCTGGGTGCGGTCGAGCATGGTCCTGGTCAGCTGGAGCAGTTCCGCCCCGCGTCGGTAGGACTCGACCGGGGCGGTCTCGAGGTAGCTCCTGGCCAGCTTCCGGACGTCGTCCTCGACCTGGTCGATGGTCAGGTCCGGCAGGGCCCAGGCAGCGGCCTCACCGGCGTGGTCGGCTGCATCCCGTGCGGTCATCCTGATCTCACTCTCATCGATGGCGGGTGCACTCGGCAGCGACACGGCGCCCTCCTTCGGCGCGGCCAGCAGCTCGTTCGCCGGCCTTCGGAAGATGTGCTCCAGGATCGTCGGAGCCGGCTCGTTGGGCAGCGTCCGGATCGAGCCGGACGTCCACCGTCGGAAGGTCGGCTCGGAGACCGTCGCGTTGGCGATGCGACGGTCGCCCTGCAACTCAGCGACCTCGTGAGCACCCTTCTCGTACGCCCGCCGGAACCGGTCGTAGGACCACCGGAGTTGGCGAACAAGCAGTTGGAGGAGCGTCTTCGCTTCCAAGTTCCTGCCCCCTGTGAGCGAGTGCGTGACGAGCCGGGGTGCGCGTCTCTGCCAATCGTCAGTGTGCGGTCGCGGTCCGGTCGGGCGCCGGGCAACCGACCGAGGCGACATCAAGGTGATGCCCCGGTGAGAGGCCGTATCACCGAAGGACGGACGAGGTGAGACCTCTCGTGGCATGGCCGTGTTCGGCGATTGACGGCCACGCTCTGTGTCGCAGATGACACCACGAGCGAGGAGGTCAGGGATGACACCCGCCCCACTTCCGTCCTGGACGTCCGCTGTCGAACGAACCTCCCGTGCCATAGGGGGCGGCGACCGGCATGGACGAGGGGCAGGTCGCTCCCTCCGGCAGTTCGGTCTCGTGAGCCGCTCGGCGGCGTTGGGACGGAAGGGAGCCCGCCGTGCTTGACCGCTCGCCACCTCTCACTGCGCAGGCCCGCGCCTGGCGAGACACTGCGGACGCGCCCGACCTGCTGTCGTTCTTCCTCGACCTCGGGGACGCCACGGACGCGATGAAGTGGCGGCTCGACGGCCTCACCTGTGCCCGCTGTGGTTCGACGACGGGCCTGCGGCCCGGCGGCTATGCCTACACCCGTATCCAGGGTGGATGTCTCGGCTGGGCGGTACGGGTCTGTCACACGTGCCCGCCCGCGGCTCCGATCGGCAGCGACATGGCCTCGGGCGTCGCCTGGATGATGGCGGCCGGAGCGGTCGAGGCGGACGTGCTCACGGGGTGGCGGTGGCACCAGGCGGTGTCAGTGCCGGTGGGGCGAGCGTGGGACGTCCTGCGCGTCTCGCGCTCGGTCGGCCTGGCGGTTCTCGCGCGACTTCCGTGGCACGTAGGGGCGATCGGCCCCGTGTTGGAGGTGCCGGCGCGGGACGCGGTGGAGTTCCTGGTCCCGCCGGGCACAGCCGCGACCTGGCCGTCCCGGCCGGTGCTACGCGACGCCATCTGCGTCGGCCTCGGCGGAACCAGCCGGTTCCCAGCACCCGCTCTCACGCTGGCCGATGGACGGCGGGCTCGCTGCGGTCGCCGCTGGCTCACCCGCGTCGAACCCCACCGCACCCCGACGACGCATGCCGGAGGGCTGCTGAAGTGCCTGCTGGCCGAACTCCGTACGGGGGCGCACGGTGACGACGGCCGATGACAGCCCCGACACCGTGCGCCGGGTCGGCGTCGGCCTACGGGCCAGTCTCCAGTGCTGGCGCTGCGGCGAGCGAGAGCAGCCCCTGGCCAACAGCGGCGAGGTCGTCGGCCAGCTCGGCCCGGTTCCACTGTTCTGCTGCGCCGGCTGTGCACGGGTGCTGGAGCAGCTGTATCGGGCGGCGTTCGGCCAGACCACCGTGGAGGCGCCGCAGTGATCGCCGCCCCGCTCCTGGCCGTCCTGTTGGCCGCGGTCGTTGTTCCGGCCGTCTCCCTGTGCTTCGTCTTCCACTTCGTCCGCCGACTCGAGGCGGCCTATGTCCCGACTTCCGAACCGGAGGTGTCATGTCCCACCACCCCCCACCAGCCCTCGGCGGCCCGATGGTCGACGACCTGCTCGACGACGCGGCCGAGCAGATCCTCGACGCCGCCCTCGAACTCTGGCCCGGCCGGCAGCTGAAGCTGCTGGAATGCCGTCCCTCGGTCACCGGCTACGTCCGTGTGGTGGAGGTCGGCGGGCAGCGCATGTACGCCAAGACCTCCGTGCTGGGCGCCTCGCTGGTGTCCGTCCTGCGTGGCGGGCTCGGCGACCTGAGTTGGATCCGCCAGGCCCAACGCGTCCACGCGGCCCGTAACGACGGGCTGACGCATCGGGAGGCGGCGCAGCTCCGCTGGCTGACCTCCCTGGGCCGGCCCAGGGTGTGCCGGTTGGCCGGCGCGCATGGGGCAGTCCTTTTTACCGAGCCGGTCCACGGCCCGTCCCTGGCCGAGCTGTTGGCCAGGCAACCGGCGCAGACGGTTGGCCTGCTGGCGGCGGTGATGGAGGAGCTCGAGCCGCTGAGGCGTCAGGATCCGGCCTCTCTGGGCGACGTTGTCACGCCGGAGCGGGGCATCACCGGCACGTTCGCGAGGAAGTTCGGCGGGCCGGGCCGCGATGCCTATGTCCAGGCGATCGGGGAAGCACGGTGTTCCCCGGCCCAGCACCGCGTCATCGGCAAGCTGCTCGCACTCGCGGTACGGGATCTGCTCGGGCACTCGTGGCGCTACCGGGCACTGTCCGTGTTGGTCTACGGCGATCTCAAGCCCGAACACGCCCTCTGGCCGAACACCTCGGGCAACCCGGTCCTGGTGGATCCGGCCCTGCGGCGTGCCAGCGAGCTGGAGGACTTCGCGCGGCTGATCAGCCGGACCCTGCTGCTGGCCGGGACTGAGCTCGATCCGTTCGCGGCCCGCCGCGTCGTTGACGGTGTCGACACCCTGGTCGCACATCGGATGCGGCCCATGGGCCGGCCGGAAGTCGACCAGTGGCTGCGGGACCTGGTGGCGCTGTGGCTGATGGACACCCTCAACATCACCTCCACCTACCTGACCGCCGCCGCCGCCCTACCGCTGCCCGAGCCGGCCGTCGCCGCGATCGGCCGCGGTGTGCAACTCGCCGCCCTCGTACAACGCGTTGCTGGCGACCTGGCCACTGGCAGTCCGCCGCTCGGAGTCTGGGAACGAGCGCTGGACCGGGTGGCGGAGATGGCCCGGCCATGACGGATCTACCCGCCATCGGCGTGCTCGGCGCGGGCGCCGTCGGCCGAGCGGTCGCCGGCGCCCTGGTCGCCTCGCGGTCCTGCGGAGAACTGCTGATCGCCTCCCGCACCATGGACCAAGCCGCCGCACTGGCCATGGACCTCGACGACATGCGGACGGCGCTCGGTTCACCGGCTCGCCCACGGGCCTGCCGGCCCGACGACCTGGCCATCTGCCACGCCCTCGTCGTAGCCGTGCGCGCCCGCTTCACCAACCATCACCGGACCGATGTCCGGCTGGGCGGGGCCGTGGCCAACGGCCCTCTCATCCGGGCCCTCGGCGAGAACTTCGTGGCCGGCTTCGCCGGCTCGGTGCTCGTCGTCACCAACCCGGTCGACCTGATGGCCCGGCTGCTGGCGGAGTCCTCCGGCCACCCCCGCGTCTACGGGATCGGCTCCAGCCTGGACACCGCCCGCTACCGACTGCTGCTGGCCGAACGCCTCGGCGTGGCAGCCGACCAGATCGTCGGTCACGTCATCGGCGAGCACGGAGACGCCGCGGTGATGTGCGCGACCACGACCATGGTCACGGGCGCACCGTTGCCGACCAGGCTGCCGCTCGCCGACATCCGCGCCGCGCTGGTACGCCGCCCCGGCCGGATCCGCGCCGGCATCGGTCGAACTCGCACCGGCCCCGCAGGCGCCGTACTCGCCGCTCTCCTGCACGTCCTCGGCCAGGCCGACGGCGGCGTGATCGAGCTCTCCCGCCCCTGGGCCGACGGCGTCTGGCTCGGCCTCCCCATCAGCTTCACCAAGAACGAGCCCACCGTTCGCATGCCCCGGCTGTCCGCCGCCGAGGCACTCCAACTCGACGCCGCGGCGGCCAAGCTCGCCGCCGCCTACCAGCCACTCACCCGGCACCACCAGATCGGAGAACCCCTGTGACGACCCTTCCCACCCAGCCCGCCGCGATTCGCACTCAGGTCGCCGAGGCCACCGTGACCGTCCTCGGCCCCCAGCCCGTCACCTCGTGGACGGCCCGGTACTTCGGCCCCTGGTGGCCCACCACCCAGGTCCCGGTCGACAGCCACAACGAGAGCGAACTGCTCGTCACCGCCACCATCGACTCCGCCCAGTACCAGGAGCTCGCCGATCGCGTCGGCCTCGAACCCCACCAGACCACCTCGTACGCGCGAGAGCCCATGCTCGTCACCCACCGCTCGGACGGCACGATCCTCGCCGTCTCACCCAGCCAGCGCCTTGCCTACCGCGCGTACCGCTTGTCCGACCAGGGGCGGACACTGGACATCATCGGCTGCGAAACCGAGCCGGTGGCGACTGCCACGGCCCGCCTCACCCGCGAAACCGTCCGCGGTGCGCTGCTGCGCGCCGGATGGTGCCTCCTGCACGCCTCCGCCGTCACCCGCGACGGTCGTGCCGTCCTCACCCTCGGCGGCAAGGGCGCGGGCAAGACCACCACCGCGATGACCCTCGTCCGC
Source organism: Streptomyces mayteni (assembly GCF_054783955.1). Taxonomy (NCBI): domain Bacteria; kingdom Bacillati; phylum Actinomycetota; class Actinomycetes; order Kitasatosporales; family Streptomycetaceae; genus Streptomyces; species Streptomyces mayteni. The sequence continues at coordinate 29,576 of NZ_BAAGPR010000003.1, forward strand.
CAGCCGGACTGGCAACTGCTGGCCAACGACCGGGTGTTCCTCCGCCCCGACCGGCACATTGGCGCTCTCCAGGTGCTGCCCTGGCCCGCCGCGGTCGCCGTGGGCCTCGGCCTGCTCGACGCGCTCGGTTGGACGGACATCGTGCGCGGTCGTCTCGACGCCGGCGACCAACTGCACCCCACCCAGGACCCCCGGATCACGCAGGCTCTCCTCTCCGGCAGCGACGAACCGCTCTGGGACGGCCACCGGGAGCTGAAGGCACAGATCTGGCCCCACCAGCTGGTCGACTGGTTCGGCGTGGACCTGTCCAGGCGCGGCGACGTCGCCGCACTGCTCTTCCCCACCCTCGCCCACGAGGGACCGCCGCGCTCGAACCCCGCCGCCGTCAGGGCCGTCGAAGAGGCCGACTGGCTCGCCGGTGCGTCCGAGGACCGCTACCCCGACCACCTCGAACTCGCCGGCGTCCCCCTCGGCGGCACCGACCTCGCCCGCGACCTCGCCACCGCCGAGATCCGCGCTCTCCTCCACCAGGGGCTCATCCTCACCCGCGACGTCGAGACCAACGCGCGCTTCCTCGCACAGACCCTCGGCGACTACCTCAAGACGTTGTCGTAGAGACGGGGTTCTCTCCCTGTTTCCAGCGTGATGTTGCGCGCCGGCCATCGGCCGGCGCGCTTCGTTGTCCCGCCAGCTGAGGCGCAGTCAGTTTGCGGCGTGATGGTGTTGGTGCGGGACGTGCGTATCGAGCTTTCAGGCGGCAGAACCTTCGGGTGAACGACTCGAGCTGCGCTGTCTTGAGCTCCGACGACGGCCAGGAGGCGGCAGTGGTGAGAAGCGGGCTCAAGCGGGCTCTCACGTGGTTGGAGAGGACCATCTGCCGCTAGCCACACAGTGGGACACCTGCCCTGGAATGTGACGTAGGACACTAGGCGGCCGCCTTGCGAGTAAGGCCTAACCTCCTTTCACGCGTGAAATTTCGCTGGTCACAGGGGGTGACGCGCCCTCAGGCGGGATGAGTATGTCCGATTTGACTAATCGTGTGGGGCAGTTGCGGTGGAATGGCCGCTCGACGCGAACCGGCTAGTGTGGTGCGCCAACACGTCCTCCCCGAGGTCACGCGCTCGCGGGTGTCCATGGAGTCCACGAGCGATCGTAGGCCCAGGAAGGGGGTGTTGACCCCGATGGCAAGCCAGCCGGAGGGGCACCGCCGCGACCAGCAAAACCGGTGGTACAACCGGGCACGCTGGGTCGGCCCGCTGTATGCGGTCTACCGGTTCATCCGGGACCTCAGCGGGCTGTAACGACAAGGCCCCGACCACGAGGTCGGGGCAGCCGTCGCAGGCAGTGTCAGAGAGCCTCATCCTCAATGTCCTGGCAGGCGACGGGGATGGGGCTCTCGCTATTTCCCGCGCCCACCATCTTGCACGCTTGCAAGATCAAAATCGATCCAACGCAGAGTGAAAGATGCGTAGCGCACCGTACGAGATTGAGCTCCCGCAGGGTGTCTGGTCAGTGCAAATACACGGGTGACGGTCGCGTAACAAGAGGCGGCAGTGTGAGGCACATCACCCCTTGAGGGGTGGAAAGTTCTGCGTCCCCTACGTTGTAACTGCCCGATGTTCGACAGAACGGTACGTGGCCGCGATCGGTGATGCGCTTTCAAGCATCCGCGCGCCCCCCTGTCCAGCTGAATGACCGTCGGTGGATGGGAAGGACTGATGAGATCGGCGACAAGACGAACAGCCCCCGAGGAGGGGTACGTGAGCGCTCTCCCAGCCGGTGTGACCGGCGCCATCCGCATTGCCCTGGAGTTCAACATCCTCTTCTACCACGAGCACTACAAGGATGATCTACCTTCGTGTGACCTCTACGTGGACATCATCCAGGCGCTCAAGAGCGTCTACGAGGTGAACCCGCAGACCTCCGTTTTTCTCGCAGGCCACGCCCTGCGGAACGTTTCCACACCGAGTGTGGTTACCGGCGAAGGAGTGCCTTTGCGCGCCGCGGCGGAGTGTCTGCGCCACTCCCTGACCCAGGGCAACAGCGAGGAGTGGACTGACGACAAGGCCCAGAGCTTCGTTACGGCCGCGCTCATGGCCGATTGACCTTGCCGTTCCCTCTCGGCCGCCGCGACAGAGTCGGAGGAGATGAGGTGACCCGGCTGCCGGGGCACTGCACGCCGAATCTGGCCATGCTGGCCGTAGCCCGCATGCTGCGCAGGTCGTCGTTATCGCTTGGCCAGAGCTGACCAAGGCGCATCAAGCATGGGCCGCAACGGCGGTGCTCGCGCTACCAATACGTAGGCGTTCAGAGGCTCATCGCATCGCTGCCCACGGCGCCGCGGAGATCCGGCTGAGACGTGCGGCTGCGGCCTTGGTCGCTTCGATGGCCGCGCTCGGGGGCTCGGGCATGACGGCCGCGGGTTTCAGCATCAGCAGGGCGCCCATGATCGAGTCGTCCCACACGATGGGGGCGGCGCAGCTGTTCCAGCCTGCCATGCACTCCTGGAGGCCGATGGCGTATCCCTGGTCGCGGATGTCGGCGAGGGAGGCGAGCAGGGCGGCGTTGTCGTGGATGGCTCCAGGGCCCGCTCCCTCCGGGACCGGCTCGGCCAGGACGCGTTGCTGGATGGGTTCTTGGAGATAGGCGAGGATGGTTCGGCCGCTCGCGCCAGTACGCAGGGAGCGGGTGACGCAGAGGACTTCCCGGGGTGTGAGGCCGTACTCGGAGAGGTCGGAGTCGCCGACGGCCATGTCGACGCACTGTCGTTTCGCGCCGCTGAACGGGGCGAGCATGTAGAGCATGACCAGACCGCCCCGAGTGGCGTCGTGCAGTTCTTCGAGGATCTCGTGGGAGGCGTTGTCGGGGACGTGGGCGAGCGCGTGGATGGCGAGGTGTGCGGTGCCGCGTCCCAGTCGGTAGCGGCCGCGGCCCACCCGTTCGAAGACGCCCTGGTAGATCCCGGACTGCAGGATCCGGAAGACGGCGGAGTCGTCGAGGCCGGACTCCCTGGCGAGTTCGCCGGGGCCGTGGATGTCGCCGCCGAGGCTGGTGAACGCCTGCTGCACGCGGAAGACACGCTCGGCGTGTTCGCTGCCGCCGGAACGGGTGGTGGGTGATGCCGCTGGTCCGCTGGGGCTTCGCACGCTGGCCCTCCCTCCGGGGCGGGGGTCGTGCCGGGCACGTCGACACGACCCCGCAACCTCATAGCGTCATCACTATGTAACCTCACGTCACCGTGTGGTGTCCAGGCAGAGCTTGCCCGTGTGGGTCCGGGCGGCCAAAGCCTCGTGGGCCGCTGCGGCGTCGGCCAGCGGGAACGTGGCGCCCAGGACTGGCTTCAACTCGCCGGCGCGCACGGCCTCGAACAGCGACTCCATGCTCGACGGCAGGGCGTTGCGGTCGCTGTAGAGATTGGGGAGCCAGAATCCCGAGACGGTCAGGGACTTCTCCATCAGCAGGCGCCCTGGGAGGTCGGTCATGTCGCCCGACGCGTAGCCGTAGAGGGCGAGACGGCCGCGCGGCGCGAGGGCCGCGAGGATCGCGTGCAGGACGGGGCCACCGGTCATCTCCAGGGCGACCTGGACCGGGCCGCCGGCCGCCTCGACGATCCGCTCGGTGAGATCGTCCGCAGTCGAGTCCACGACGGCGTCGGCACCGAGGTCGAGGGCGAGTTGACGCTTCCCCGCCGTGCTGGCCAGGGCGACGACCTTGGCGCCCGCTCGCTTCGCCAACTGGACGGCGAGCGTGCCCAGTCCGCCACCGGCGGCCGGGATGACGACGGTCTCGCCGACGGCGAGCTGGGCGGTGGTGAAGAGCAGGTGCCAGGCGGACTGCCCCTGGAGACCGAGGCAGACGGCCTGGTCGTCGGTGATGTCGTCGGGCACCGGCCAGGCGACGCGGCGGTGCACGAGGGCCTGCTCGGCATACCCGCCGCCACGCGTGAGGCTCAGGAACCGCTTCCCGTCCGCGGTGGCGCCGACGACCTCGTTGCCTGGGGTGTAGGGCAACGTCACCGGCGCGAGGTACGTGTTGTTCCGCACGTGGACGTCCGCGAAGTTCACCCCCGCCCGGGTCACGGTGAGCAGATGGTGGGCGCCACGCGGCTCCAGGTCCGGCACGTCGGTGCACTGCAGCACCTCGGGGCCGCCGAACTCCTTCATGACGATCGCGCGCATGCTTCTCCCTGGGGTGTGGATGGATTGGTTCCGCACCAACAGGTTAGGCACCCCTGCGGGATATGTCGCCACGCTCTTCGTGAGGTTGACGCGCTTTCTCGTCACGCGAGAAAGCCGACTGGTAGGTGGGGTGTTGTTTCTCGCCAGGTGAGAGACGGGGATTCTAGGGGCGGACTCCAGCGAACGCGCGTTGACATGCGGCTATCGAGTCGGTAATAACTGAGTCAAGAGGTTCGTGTTGAGGCGGGCCGGCGGCTCCGGGTCAGCGAGGTTCCGGGTGAATACAGGGCGGTGAAATGTCTTTCGTGGCGCAGGGAGTAGCGTCGGCATCCGGGAATCGAGTGGTCGAACGGGAGGGCATGGCGGAAAGCGCGGCCCAGGCGAGCGTCAAGCCTGAAGGGAACGCGTTTATTCGTTTGAGGACGCACGGAGGCGTGGTTCTGGTCATTCCCCTCCACTCGGACCGTGGAGTGGTGGCGGTGCTCAGCGACAACGACTCCGTGCCGTGCGGATCCAGCGAAGCAGAGATGCGTCGCGCCACGTGGGAGGCCGCCCGCTGGTTGATGCCGAGCCTCTCACCTGAACTCGTTGCAGAAGTGCTGGGGCTCGGCTCAGAGTCATCGGAGCCGGGGTGAGTTAAGGCTGTCCTGCATCAGGATGCTCCACGCTGTGCAGGTGCTTGATGAGGTCGAGGACTGCCTGCTGGCTGCCGTCAGACAACTGGGAAGCGAGAACAGCGATCTCGCGTACCCAATCAGTCTGTAGAGCCTTGAGGAATCCGCTGTCGGTGGCCGCCTCGTTGAGGGCTTTTCGCTGCTCGGAATCCAGACCATGCAGCCGTAGCGCTGTCTCGCGGACCTCTTCGCCGCCGAAAGTCTCCAACAGGTGGAGTCTGCCGAGTAGTCCCTGAATCGTGGAGATATCCGCGCTGGTTTCGACGGCGCCCGGTAGCCTGATGTCGCGGACGCCCCCGCTTTTCAAGGTGTGGAGAAGTTCCAGTTCAGACTCGAACCGATCGAAATCGGCTTTCGGGTCGGCGAGATACCCGACAGGGACATGGAAATACTGCGCGAGCGCCTGGAGGTGATGGAGCTTCGGGTTGGTCGTCCGGCCGGTGACGAGCTCCCAGAAATAGGGGCCCGAGATCGAGACCCCCGTAAGTTCGCTGATCTGCCGTGCCGTCGCGTCGTAGGACGGCGGCTGTTCCCCCCGGGGCATCCTCATGTCCCGGAGCCACCGCAGCTTCTCCGCCAGTGTGCGTGAGGTGCTGCGCGTTGTGCCGCGCTCCTTGCTCCGCATTGTCGAACCCTCCCCTCTCGCCGTGCTCGGGGTCCGGTACGGAGCGCAGCCTATCGGGACCCGCCGTGCCCGAAAGGCTGGCCGTCTTCCTCATCGACCGTGTGTCGCCGGGGCGGTGATCGGGGCTGTGGCGCGTCAGATGGTGCTTCGACCGGTGGCACCGGGGAAACTCGGGGCCGCCCAGCCGCGGTAACGCAGGCGCCAGTGGCCGGCGGTGAGGTCATCGCGGTCGACGATGGCGATGCGGCCCTCACCACGGAAGCTGTCGAGGATGTCGTTGCTGGCTACCTGGTCGTTGCCGAGGTAGAGCGCGACGTGGCCGGCGTCCTGGCCGGTGTCGTAGAACAGGAGAGCGCCGGGCGGCGGGGAGTGGTCGTCGGGATGGGCGAGTCCGACGCTGAGCAACCTGGTCCAGTGCTCGTTGGCTGTGTGTGAGCCGCTGTTGAGGTATCCGTACACGTAGGCCACGAAGGCATCGCACATGCGATACCAGCCCGTCTGGCCGACGGCACGTCGAGCCGCTGCGATTGCCTGGGCGGGGGTACGGGGGTTGTTGACGCCGAAGGCGGCGGTGCCTTCCGTGCCGGAGCCGACGCATCCCGTCGCGAGGGCGATCGTGGGATCGCCCTCCCACAAGCTTGCCACCAGCGCGCTGGCCGGCTCCTCCCAGCGCGCGTAGGCGTCGGGGTATGCGCTGCGTTGAACGTTCTGCGCGACCTCGGCGAGCGGCCGGACCTCCCAGTCCGCGACGCCGAGCAGCGCGTCGTAGAAGGCGTTGGCGGCGTAGACCGGATCCATCAACTGTTCTCTGGTTCCCCAGCCCTGACTGGGACGTTGCTGGAACAGGCCGACGGAGTCGCGGTCGCCGCCTCTGAGGTTGGCGAGGCTGGACTCCTGCATGGCCGTGGCCACGGCGATCACGGCGGCTCGCGGTGGCAGGGAACGCGATTGAGCGGTCTCCACGATCGTCGCGGCGTTGCGCGTCTGCGCCTGGCTCCATCGTGCCGAGGCATCCCTGGCCGTCGACTGCGGGCCAGGCGCGCACGACGTCGCCGAACTGGATGCGCCGGGGCTTCCGGCGATCAGGAGCAGGCAGAGGGCCAGGAGCGTCAAGAGCATGCCGGCGGGTGCCATGACGGCTCTGATCAAGTTGTCTCCCGTCTCCAGAGATGCAAACGGATGTGAATAGTCGGAGGTAGTAGAACATCACTCCCGACGTGATGACGTCAGGCGCCGTTGGGCCGATCGGCTGAACTCGCAAGCTGAGTCAGCAGTGCGGCGATCCGCATCGTGCTGCCTCTGAACTGCATAGTTGCCTGCCCTGTGCCCGTTCTCGGCAAGTGGAGGCTGCCTGTTCGGCGACGCGCCAATGTCGTAAACAGTTGTTGTCAGTGATCGTTCTCTGTAGGTTGCGGGCTGCTCGAGCCGGCGTTCGGCCAGCTCCACGCTTGAGAGAAAGGGAGTGGAATGTTGGTGTCATGCCAACTCGTGGTGCTGGCCTCCGGCCGGGGCCAGGTCGCCGAGCTCGGGACGGCTGCGCCTTCGCAGAGGAAGGCGATCTGAGATGGCTCGACTCAAGGGACGGCGACCGCGGTTCCGCGTCGTGGCCTGCGGTGCCGGCTTGGCCACGGTGCTGGGGTTGATCGTGGCGTTCAGCCCGTTTCCTGGTCTTCGGGAGGAGGCGGCACGGGGGCCCGAGACGGAGGAGCGTGCACTGGACGTCGTCCAGTCGGTCAACGGCGTTCCGATCGGATTTCCCCGGTCGGAGGCCGGCGCGGTTCGCGCCGCGGTCACCTATCAGCTGGCTCGCTCATCGAAGTCCTACCTCACCGACACCCGGGCGCGCCTTGGGGTGTTGGACGTGATCGTGGCTTCCGAGGTGGTCGAGACGTTCTTCCTGAAGGAGGAGCTGGCGATCCGTCGGCTGCTCGAATCTCACGACCTCACGCAGGACACGGCGGACTCGCTGGTGGCGCGCGCCGCCGTCTTGGGCACCAGGACGGTGGGTTACACGGATGAGGTGGCGAAGGTCCAGCTGTGGATGACGGGACTCGTCGGGGCGCCGGACGCGGGTGAAGGGTCTTCGGTGGCCGCCACGTGGACCACGTACACGGTCGCGCTGCGGTGGCAGTCCGATGACTGGAAGCTCGCCGGGGTCAGCTCGGTGAACGGCCCGACGGCGCTGGAGAACCGCGGCACCATCCCCAGCACAGACGAGGAACTGGGCATGGCCGACCGGATGTTCCGCGTGCCTCCCTTCGTGAGTTGGGACAGTTCGGCGTCGAAGGGCGCGGTCACGGGGGCACCGGGGGCGAGCGCATGAGCGACAGCACCGAGGAGCCGTTGACGGCGGATTCGTTCCGACCCTCTGCGGCGAACCGGGTGGGGCCCTCCGCCCGCCAGCCGGCATCGAAGTCCGCTCCCATCTCCGAACCCGCCGTCGAGCCGGCGGCACCGGTGCCGCCGCCGTCGGCCGACGAGCGCGGCGAGTTGCCGCTCACGTACGCCGGCTTCACGGCCTCACTGCGCCAGCACGCCAGGCCGGCAGCGCCGAGCTGGGGATGGCGCGGGCGGGTCCATCGCTGGAGCGGGGGTCGTATCTCGCCGGCGGTGAGTGCCGCCGAGCAGGGGTGGCACGCGGCGTTGCGGGCGGTGCAGATGACCTTCGGCGGGCCGCGCACGATCGTGTTCGTCAACCCGAAGGGCGGGTCGGGCAAGACGACGGCCACGTTGTTGGCGGCCAGGACATTCGGCGTCCACCGGGCTGGTGGCGTGGCGGCGATCGACATCAACGAGGGTCGGGGAACGCTGGGGCAGCGGTCGCTTCCCGCAGCCCACGCCAACACGGCGCGCGACCTCCTGGACCAACTCGACGCGTTCGACGCGCCGGTGACCGGGCCCGGTGACCTCGGTCTCTTCCTGCGCGGCCAAGGCCCGGCCCGCTTCGACGTGCTGGCGAGCGACGAGCGTCCCGAGGTCACCGGCCAACTCGACGCCGGGTCCTTCGACCAGCTTCACGAGCTGTTCAGCCACTACTACAGCCTGGTCCTGGTCGACTCCGGGAACAACCTGCGGGCGCCGAACTGGCTGGCGGCCGCGCGGCAGGCGGACCTCCTGGTGATCACCACCACCGTGCGGGAGGACACCGCCTCCTCCGCCCTCTGGATGGCCGATGCCTTGGAGCGACATGTCCTGGAGCCCGGCGAGCTGAAGAAGCGGAGCGTGGCTCTGGTCTGCTCGCCCGCGCCGACCGTCGACGTCGGCCTGCAGCGGTTCCTCATGGAGACCTTCTCGGAGCGGTGCGGCATCGCGATGCCGATCCCGTCCGAGCCGGCCCTCGTCGACGGCGGGCAGATCGACTACTCACGCCTGTCCCCCGCGACGCACACGGCTTGGCTGTATGCCTGCGCCGCGATGGCGACCACCCTGTCCGCGGCGCGGGAGGGCTGAGCTGTGTTGCCTCTGGCAGAGGAGTTCAACCCGTTCGACGGCGTGAGCCCGAGCTTCGGCCCGTTTGCTCCGTTGCTGGAGTCCAAGTTCGGCATGTTCCTGGGGCTCGCCTGGCTGATCGGCTTCTTCGTCTGCGCCTACTTCCTCGTCGAGGCCATCGCCCGGGCCGCGAAGGCCAAGCGGCAGGGCATCGGCGGCGACCTGGACGAGACCAGGGGCGAACTCGTCCGCGTGGGCGCCGCGACGATCGGCATGGCCAGCCTCCCCGTCCTCTACGCCATCCTCACCAGCGCCTGAGCACCGGGAGCGACATCCGTGAACGTGCGCATCGACTACCAACCCAACGAAGGACGCGGCCGAAGGAGGAAGCGGCCAAGACAACGTCGCCGGGCCCTGGCTCTGGCAGCTGGTTGTAGCGCCGCGGTGATGTTCGGCGTCCTGAAGTGCGGCTCTACACCGACCTCGAACTCTCCAGCTGCTGAGGCAGAGCGGCCGGCCGCCGCGCCCGAGATGGCGCGTGGCGGCGCGACGGCCGCCGCCGCACTGGCCACCCGCAGCGTCTCGGGACTGCCGCGCGGCTTCCCGCACAGCGAGGAAGGCGCCGTGGAGGCCGGAGCCTCCTTCGCCTCCTCGGTCTTCGTGCTGCACCGCATGTCGTCCGGCGACCGCTGGGCGTATGCCCAGGACACCATGACGGATCCGCCGTCGAAGCAACTGCTGGACACGGAGGCCGTCGCGTTCCGTGCCAACCACGGGCTGTCGGAGTCGGGGCACGTCGTGAACGGGGACGGCGGCATCGTCCAAGGGACGAGGTTCGTCTCCGAGTGCCACCCCGCGCTCGGTGCCTACCGCGTGGCGGACTCCGTCGAGGACCGGGTCGAGGTGGACTTCTGGCTGCCGTGCCTGCTCGGCACGGTAGATCAAGACGGGCGAGCCATCGAGCTGCGAGCCAGATGGCAGATGGGCCGCATGGCCCTTCGCTGGGACGACGGCGACTGGCGCGTCGACGCGCTGACACGAGGGCCGTTCGACGAACTCGTCACGCCCCCCGACGAAGGCGAGTTCGTCACCTCCCTGTCCCAACGGGCCGCGCTCCTGGGCGCTGACTGGCTGGCCTTCGCCGACGCCCGCGAGAACCGCCCAGACGGAGCCCAGCCGGAAGCCGGTCAGTGAGCGACCCGCCGGCCGGGCGTCTGCGGCTGCGGATGGCCATCGGTCTCCTGCTGTCGCTGCTGCTATCCCTGTGCCTCGCCGGGACGGCCGCCGCCGAGGACAACGAGTGCGAGGACGCGCTCCTGGGGGAGTGGGCCTGCTCGACGCTGAACGACATCCCCGGCGTGAACAGCGTCTACGAGTACCTCGGCGACGTGCACCGGGACAAGGTCGAGCAGGTCACGGGCAGCCTCGACGACATCGTGCCCGACGACTTCATCGAGGAATGGGTCACGGGCATGGCAGAGTCCACGGTCACCCTGCTCACCTACATCCAGGAACTTGGCGAACGGGTGACCAGTCCGGCCTTCGACCAGGACTGGTGGGCTTCCCAGTACGCCAGCAGCTTCGGCCTCTCGCTGATGCTCCTCACGCTCCTGCTCGTCTGGCTCACCGCCCAGTGCGCCGCGGCCGGCGCCTCGGCCACCGGCGTCGACCTGCTCCGGCAGTCGGGCTGGCGTCTGGTCTTCGTCGTGCCGCTCATCTCCGCAGGGCCCGTTGTCCTGCTGGAACTGCAACTGATGGCCAACGAGTTGGCGCGTGTCTTCGCCGACGAGGGCACGGCGCACGCGGGGAGCGCGGTCGAGCAACTGATGCAGCTGCTCATTGACACCGCCGGTGACTGGGGTGTCTTCGGCGGCAGCGTGCTCGCCCTCCTACTGTTCCTCGCCATCTTGTGCCTGGGGGTCGTGACGCTGATCGAGATGGCCATCGCCCAGTGGGGCCTGCACCTGGGCGCGCTGCTGGTCCCGCTCGTGCTGGTCGCCTGGGTCTACCCGCCATGGTCGAGCGCGCTACGGCGCCTGGCGGGGCTCCTCGGCGGCCTGATGCTGCTGCCCGCCTTCATCTACTTCTTCTTCAACACCCTGTGGACAGCCTTCGACGGGCTGATGCGCGATCGCCCCGAGGACGACGGCCTGGCCATCCTCTTGTTCCTGCTCGTGGGGCTGTTCATGATCGACAGCTTCCCGGCCGTCGCCATGTGGCTGATGTCGATGGGCGCCTCTGCCACCACGGGCATGGACCCGCAGGTGCGCGGAGCCGTCGACCACCCCTCCGGCGGGGAAATGATGGCCGGCGTCACGGACCGGTTCGAGGCGCGCATGAGCAAGCTCGGATCCTCGAAGTCGAGCGGGAGCGGTGGTTCCCCGCCGGACGGTGGCTCGCCCGACGACGACCAGGCTGACGCGGACGATGCCTCCTCGCAGGCGGGTCGTGGGGTCGCCGACTCCGCGCAAACTGCGGCGGCCGCAGGAGCGAGCGGCGGAGCGACCGCCACCGCCGCCGCAGCGCACTCAGCGACCGAGCAGGACGGCGACGACGACACCCCGGACAAGCCCGGCCCGAGCGGCGGCGACCCCGGCACGTCGGGCAGCACCGGCCCCGAAGCACCACCGGCTCGCCAGCCCGAGGCTGACGACGGCCCGGAACCTCAAGAACGAGAGAAGGAAGATTCGTGAGCAGCGCTGAGCGCACCTACATCCTGGGCGGCGAGACGCGGCGCCGGTCGCTCTTCGGCGCCGTCACCCCGCTCCAGCTCACGGTCCTCGCGCTCTACCTCCTGGTCTGGCTGCTGTCACTCGTCGCCACCCGATCCCCTGCCGTACTGGTCCTCGGCCTGGCCGGCGGCGCCGCGGGCTGGCTGACGGTCCGCCGCCGGACCACGGAGGGCGACTCGTGGGCCGCGAGCCTGCTGGACCGGCTGGCATGGCGATGGGCCGGCGGCCGGCAGGAGCGTCCGGACTTCGTGCCTGGGCTCTCGCTACCTGCTGAGGTGGGCGAGGTGCGGGTGATGGCCTACGCTCCGCCCGGTGCCCCGGAGTCTCCGATGGCGCTCGTCCACCACCAGGACAGGCGGCACCGGACGTGGGCCGGCGGCCACTTGACCGCGACCTTCGAGATCGCCGGTGGCGGGGACGGCCTGCTGCCCACCCGCTCCGTCAACAACACGGGCTATCTCTTCGAACGGCTGCTGGGCGGGCTGTCGGGGGCGAACGTCCCTGTCGACCAGCTCGACCTCTGTACCCGGGTGTTGCCCGTGCACCCGGATACCTACCGTGCGCACCTGGACGGCCTCCTCACCGGCGACGTTCCACCGCGTCTGCGGAAGTCCATGCGCCAGCTCGCCGGCTACGCCGCCGGCAGCACGGAGGCCTATCGCAGCTTCGCCACCATCCGCATGCCGCTGGACCAGCTCGCCGGCCGGCTGCCGAAGCCGGCCGACCTCGAGATGTTGTGCGCCGAGGCGTTCACCGTGCTGGGCGATGTCGTCAGCCGGGTGGGGCGCGCCGGCCACCCGCTGCGCAGCGTCCTCGGTCCCCGCCGGCTCGGGGCGCTGATCCGACACCTGCACGACCCCGACCAGGACATCGACGACCTGGACGGCATCGACTCCGTCGCCGACGGCTGGTCCCACACCCGCGCCCCCGGCCGCGACTGGGCGCGCACCGGCGGCGTGTCCCGCCCCTGGTACCACGCGGTCGCCTCCGTGCCGCGCGACGCCTGGCCGCTCCAGCCGGTCAACGCCCGATGGATGGAGCACCTGGTCACCGGCGTCCACCCCGCCACGATCCGGACCGTCCAGGCGCAGTGGCGGCTGGTGCCGAAGGTGTCCGCCCGCGAGAAGGCCCGGCTGGCCCTGACCTACGACACCGCCGACCGACACGGTGAGCGCCGCCGTGGCCAGGTCTCGACCGGCGTGAGCGAGGCGTCCATGTCCTCCTCCCGCCGCGTCCTCGACGACCTCCTCACCCCGGTGGTCGGCGGCGTCCACCCGGCCGTCCGCGTCCATGTCTCCGCACCCAGCCCCGAAGAACTCGCCGCCGCACGCCTCCGGGTGACGGCCGCCGCCGAGAACGGCGGGGTGACCCGGCTGCGCTGGCACACCTACCGACACCACCAGGCGCTCCTGACCACGCTGCCGCTGACGAGAGGCATCACCGTATGACGGCGACCACGCCAACACCACCGCGCTCTCGGGGCCGGCTGCGGCAGCTCCTCGGCCACGCCGAGCTGGAGCAGGAGACCATCTTCACCTCCACCCGGCAGGCCGCCGCGCTGAACCCCGCCGTGGTCGCCACCCACCCCGCGCTCGCCGGTCCCATCACCGGCATCGACCTCGCCACCGGCCAGCCGATCAGCACCGACCCCCACGCTCTCTACGACCAGGGGCGGATCACCAGCCCCAACGTCCTGGTCCTGGGCGACATCTCCTCGGGGAAGTCCTCGCTGGTCAAGACCCAGTACTGCGTCCGCCAGGTCGCCTGCGGCAAACAGGTTGTCGTCCTGGACCGCAAGAACCAACAGGGCCACGGCGAATACGAACGAGCAGCGACCGAATGCGGCGTCACCCCGGTCCGCTTCGCCAGGACCGGCGGCACCGCCATCAACCTCCTCGACCCCCGCATCTCCACCACCTCGGAGTCCGGCGGCGACGGACGCGTCGGCCAGGACCGACTCCTGCTGATGGTCGCCGAGCACGCCCACGAGCGCACACTCACCTCACGCCAGCGCTACGCTCTCCGCACCGCCCACGCCACCGCACTCCACCGCGCCCGCGCCGCCGGCCGGATCGCCACCCTGCACGACGTCGTCACCGCCCTCTACGACCCGGCATCCGACGACGTCCCTCGGCCGCATCTGCGGGACGAGGGCCTGGTCACCCGGCCCGACGTCATCTCCTGGGGCCTGGACCTCGCCCTGGATCTCGAACGCTTCATCACCGGCGACCTCTCCGGCCTCATCGACCGGGCCACCAGCGACGACCTCGACCTCACCGCGCCCCTCATCGTCTTCGACACCTCCGCCCTCCCCGAGGACTCACCCGCCCTCTCCCTCGTGATGGCCCTGGTGGCGACCTTCCTCTCCGCGGTCTGGGCACACCGCGACGGCCAACGCCTGATCATCCTGGAGGAGGGCTACCACACCGCCCGCCTCGACAAGGTCGCCGCCGTACTGCGCTCGCTCGCGAAGCGGGGGAGGGGCATCGGCCTGTCCTTCGTCACCGTCGTCCACCACCTCAGCGACATCCCCGAGTGTTCCGACGCGATGTCGCTGGTCCGCGAGGCCGGAATCGTTCACGTCTACCGCCAGTCCCGCGAGGACGACGCCGCCCAGGCCCTGCGCCAGTTCCGACTCCCGGCCAGCCTCAGCACCCAACTCGGCGCCCTCGCCCAGGGTGTTCACGTGCTGCGCATCGGACACGAGCCCGCCCGCATGGTCCAACACCTCCGCACACCCCTGGAGATCGAGATCACCGACACCGACCAGGCCATGACCGGCCGCCCCCACCCCACGGAGGCCACGTGAACACCCCCGTCCTCATCGCCGCCACCCTCCTGGCCCTGACTGCCGTCTGCGGCACCGGCTACCTCCGCGGCCGACTCGCCCGCCACCTCACCGCCGACGTCTGCCCGACCACCCCGCACGCTGGATTCGCCACCCCCGAACAACTCCACGCTCACCTCTCCGAGGCCGCCGTCCGTCGAGCCGGCGGCCAGGTCCGCCCCGGCCTTGTCCTACCGTCCCAGCGGACAGCCGAGTGACGTCCACCCCGGTGACCGAGTACGGCTACTTCCTCGGCCACGCCACCCGGCCCGCGTGCGACCGGATGCCGCTCTACTCGCCCTACGACCAGGCACTGCGCGTCATCGGCCCGATGGGATCCGGCAAGACCTTCCGCTTCCTCGCACGACTCCTCCGCGACGTCCCCGGCCCCACCCTGGCGACCTCCACAAAGCCGGACCTGCTCGAACTCACCCTCGGCGCCCGCCTCCGGCGCGGCCCGGTCGTCACACTCGATCCGCAGGACCTCGTCCCCGCGCAGGAACCCCTGCGCTGGTCACCGATCCACGGCGCCCAGGACACCCTCACCGCCGAACTCCGCGGCCGCGCCTTCATCGCCGGCACCCGCACCCGCGCCTCCGGCGCCCAGGACGAAGGCGCCGCCCACTACCGCCACCTCGCCGGCACCTGGCTCTCCTGCCTCATCCACGCCGCCGCCCTCGACGGAGCCTCCTGGCGCGACGTCCTGCGCTGGTCCAAACGCCCCGACGCCCCCGCACCCCGCCAGATCCTCCACCACCACCCCGGCGCCGGCCCCGACTGGGCCGAAAGCCTCCTCGACGCCACCACCGGCGACGAACGCGCCGTCGGCAACACCCGCTCCACCCTCGCCAACGCCCTCGCCGCCTTCGCCCACCAACCCGTCATCGACGCCGTCGACATCGCCCCCGAACACGCCACCGACATCGAGAACCTCCTCGACGCCGACGGCACCCTCTACCTCCTCGGCAAGGACTCCGCCCACTCCACCATCGCGCCGCTCGTCACCGCCATCACCGAGGACGTCCTCGACCGCGCCGAGCAGCTGGCCGTCACCAAGCCGCACCGCCGCCTCGACCCGCCCCTGGTCGTCGCCCTCGACGAAGCCCCCAACATCGCCCCGCTCCCCTCCCTCCGCCAACGCGTCGCCGACGGCCGAGGCCGCGGCCTGTGCGTCATCTACCTCGTCCAGGGCTGGGCCTCAGCCGAATCCCGCTTCGGCCGCGACACCGCCAAGGAACTCGCCGCCATCACCAACAACACCCTCGTCCTCGGCGGCTCCCACGACGTCCCCTTCCTCAAAGACCTCGAAGCGCTCTGCGGCACCACCGAGGTCCACAAGACCTCCGCCACCCTCAACCGCGACTCCCGCAAAGGCACCCCCACTGGCAGCAGCCGCTCCCTCAACCACGACCGCGAACCCGTCCTCCGCGCCCACGAAATCCAGTACCTCGACGTCGCCGCCGGCCAAGCGCTCCTCCTCGCCGGCAACCTCCCACCCGTCCTCACCGAACTCCCACCCCTCACCCGGCACCCTGACTGGCCCACCATCGAGCAGGAGATCGACGAGATCCGCGCCCACGCCGACACGACCCGCGCCCAACGCCGTGCCGACCGCACCCACGCCCAACAACGCCACCAGGACACATGGCAGGCCCGAAAGCTCGGCACCCCATGACCCGCCTCCCCGCATGGCCACCACCACCCGGCATCGTCCGGCGCATCCTCGGACCCGACCCGGACAACCCGCCGCCTGACGAACCGGCACCCAACCCCTGGGACCTCTGCGCCCTCACCGGCGACCTCGAAACCGCCGTCTGGACCTGGCTCGACCACGTAGCCCACTGGCTCAACACCACCTACGGCCACACCGACGGCCACGTCATCCCCGGCTGCTGGCCCCACCACCCCGCCATCGCCCACGAGCTGGCCGCCATCGCCTTCACTCGCATCGAGGTCTACAGCGCCTCTACCGCCGCCTACATCCCCCGTTGGCACGCCGACCTCGACGACTTCCACCGCCGCATGGACACCAGCCTCGGCCCGAACTCACCTTGCGGTCGCGTGAGACACGACGAACTGCCCGAGCGTTACGCCGCCATCTCCGCGAACTTCATCATCGGGGAGCGGCTGAAGAACTCGCGGCCGAGATAGCTCACACGAGGACGGCACGCAGTCCCGTCGAGTAGGTCCCCCGCAGGAAAGTGTCGTGCGAACAGACCGAGCATCCACTCGGTCATCGTCCTGAGGATGGCCGGTTCGGCGGATCTCTGGTGGTGGCGAGGCTGGTGGTCCGCATGGAACGGCATGAGGAGGTGGTGAATACCTCTCCCTCTGATGTGGGAACCCCGAACCCGCCCTCACCGCCTTGGATCTGCACGTGGTGATGTGCTGTGCGATGTGCACTGTCACCTGTGCGCGGTGCTGAGCTGCGCTGTTTTGTGGGGAATCGAACCCCTGCGTTGCTCTTCACGCGCCAGGGCCGGAAACCGCCGGCCGCGGTGTGTGCACGCCTCCGGAGCGGCTACCCGCTCCACATCGTTTGTGCCGCTGCTCGACCTGCTCAGTCGAGCAGGTCGACCTCCCAGTTCGTGCGCTGGATGCGCACATCGATCTCGCGGATCTCTTGCGCGAGTGCGTCCGCCTGAGCACGCAGTTCCGCGACCGGAAGGGCGGCGAGCATGACCAACTCGGATCGAAGCTGCCGACCGTGTCCTCGCTCGCCCGCACCTGCCGCGGCATCCGCTGCGGCGGTAACCACCGAGTGACGCAGCCGCAGCACGTCTCGGCGGGCGAGCGCGTCGGTCAGCGTGCCGTCCGGCCCCATGTCCACCGCCGCGTTGGTCCGGTTGATCCGCCGAATCAGTGTCTCAAGGGCACCCAGCACCTCACCGGCCTCGGCCAACAGCTGGGCCGCGTCCTCGGCAGGCGTCTCACCTTCCTGATACCGCGCACTGCTGACCACGCGTGCTCGCAGTTGCTCCACCCGCCGCGTCGCCGCCGCACGCTCCGCCAGTGCCTCAGCAAGCTTCATCGTCTCCCCCTCTCCTCCGCCGCGAGTGTCGCACGAGTATACGAACGCCACCGGACTCCCATGCACCAGGATTTTCTTCGTTCCGCCACAGAGCTCAGGGGGTAACGCCCGGCTGCGGGCTCCAGGAGAACGTGCCTTCGCACAGCTGAAACCTGGCGACTGCTCTGGCGGGCCAGGTGCTCCACCCGCCGCATCGGCTCCATCGTCCAGGCCGTCCACACTCTCCTGACGGGCACGTATTAGGAGAGAAGAGGTTCAGTGCTCGCAGAGGGAGAATTCTCGTTCATAGAGCTGCTCGTTGTGTTCGTCGACGAAGAACTTGCGTTCCTGCATGAGTTGTTCACGGTAGTTCTTGGCCTGCTCAAGCGTCATGGTCGAGGTGTCGGACCATGGCTGTTGCGGTGGCACATCGGATGTCGAGGTGATCCTTTTCGACGGGTCGACCAAGAAGAATGCGAGAATTTTTCGATATCCCGGGCGGGTGGGGTCCGTGAGGCGGAATGAGCCGACGCGGTGTTGCAGGATGTTCGGGAACGCCAAGCAGCGGCCCGCTGGGGTCAGTGTCGATCCCAGCACCTGGTTCAGCGCGTCTTCGTCCTCCAGGCCGTAGACCTCACGCAGGCCGTCGTCGTCGTTCTGTTCGTAGGACGGGTCGTCGAGTGCCGCCCGGAAGCTCAACTGGCTTTCGGTGATGTTCTCGCTGTCCCAGTAGTAGATGCCGGTCGAGACGATCCGCTCGTTCATCATCCCCTCGACATGCCAAGAACCGCCGGGGTACTCGGGCTTGTCCGGGGTGAGATGAATGGTGGCGAGCTTGACGATGACCTGGAGACGGCTGCCGCGGAGGTCGACTCGGGCGGATTCATCGGGCAACTCGGGCGGAGTGAAGGCCGGCGCGTCCGGGACGGCCGGGTGGCGGTTTTCCCACCAGTTGTCCTGGGCCTCTTCCCATGCGTGGAGGGCTTCTGTGTAGGCCCCGTCATCACTGTAGGAGGTTTTATCCGGGTACTCCGGCTCCGAGTCGTACCACCCGAATGGATCGGCCTCGATTCGCAGGGGCCGCGGATGACGCAGATCGGTGAGCACGTTCTCCAGCAGTGGGCGCAAGCGCGCGAACAAGTCAGGTAGAACGGAGGCGAGTTCGCGATGATCCTCGGGGTGGACGTTGTTGACATAAGAACGGAAGGTGACATCGCCGTCGTCACTGACGTCGACGTCCGTGGGGAGCCACTGGAACTTCTCCGAGAATTCGTGCCTCATGTAGATGTCTGTCGGGTTCTGCCAAGCCATCTCGGGCGCCCCGCTCGCCCCTCTTACCAAGCAGAAAAGTGAGGGATGAACCAGATCCAGTACCTGGCCGTCGGATCCGGGATGCCAGTCCAGTTCCGCTGCGGGGACCTGCTCCAGAACCCGAACCGCCTCGCGCAGTCGGGACCTGAGCTTGTCGTCGACCAGTGTGTCCGACTGCCATACCCCGTCAACGGCGGACATCTCGACGCCGGTTTGCCCGTCTCGCAGCGCGGCGTAATGCGCGAGTTCGGCAAGCACGTAACGAATCTGTGCTTCGGTGAGGCCCTGGGCGGCCGCTTCTTGCGTCCATCTGGCGACGATACCGGGGTCGTTCATCTTGTCGAACCACCCCGGCTTCGCCCGAATGAGTGCGCTGCACTGCATCATCTGAAGTTCCCGCAGCGTTCGGAGTGTCGCGAACGATATGGAGCGGGAAGCGCGAAAGGGCAGCGGGAAAGTGGACATGCCAGTCAATTCTCTTGATCCTCCCAGTCGGTGTGCGCGGAAGGATACTTCAGCAGACTGACACCACAGCCGCGGGTGTTTGTCGTCGCTGGCCTGGCAGCCAGGGCATCAATGTCGTCGCGTGATGTCCGGTTCGCATTCATCCGAGGCCGAGGCCGAGGAGCGCGGGAGGGAAGCGGGGGCTGCAGGTACTGGGGCGCAGGCCGGCCACGATGTTCTTCACTCCGGCCATGCGGAGGGCCCCGATGCCGAGTCTTGGAGCTTGAGTGTGTCTGGCTGTAGTCGACCTGTCACGTCGTCAGACGCGTCCTCCTGGCCAGGCTCGGCAGTGGGTTTGCAACGTCCCACTCGATCACGGGGATTCTCCGCGCCCTGTAGTGAGCCTGCTTGACACGCTTCCGCTGTCGGTACGAATCCAGGTTGGACATGCCGTAGACCTCGACGTGCATCGGTCCTGCGGGGTCGTCGGTAAGGACGAAGTCGGGGAAGACGGCGTCACTCGCGTCGTACCGGAGAGGCTTCACGAAGCTGCGCTCGGCCGCGGTCAGGGCGTCGGCCATGTGGATCTCGTGGGAGGAGTCCGCCGGTACGTAGGTGTTGGTGGTGAGCATGGCTGCCAGGTCGTCGGCGACGAGGTAGCCCTTGGCGCTGGTGCGGACGAGCAGCAGGACCATGCGCCGGCAGGGCACGTCTGCGGCCGCGGCGGAGAGGGCTGCGCGGTAGGAGCGTTGTGCGCGCTCGGCCAGCGTGGTGGAGGCGAACATCGGACGGGGCAGGTGGCGGAGTCGGTACCGCACGCCGTGTGGGGTCTCAGTCGCTTCCTTGAGCTCTCCGAGGAGTAGCCCGCGTTGCTCGATGCCGCGTCGCTCGCCGAGGCGGGCCCGGAAGTTCGCGAACTCTGCTGCGTTGGCCCTGGCGTTCGCGGGCTGGTACGGCGGAATCACGTGGAGCGCTTCGCGCAGTCGCTGGCCGTTGATCACGCAGTCGTCCGCTGCCTGGTGGAGGCGGGAACGGCATGTGGACCAACTCCGGTGCCAGAACGGGTGCCATTGGTTGAGCTGTGTCTGTTCCCACAGGAAGTGGAGAAGCCCGAGGAGGCCGACGGCTCGTCGGGCTGTACCTGGTTCTCCTCCTGACGGACGGCTGGTGGTGTGCCGGCGCGATGGTGTCATCCGCGTCGTCAGGGGATGGGCGAGGCGGATGGAGGTTCCGGCCTCGTCGTCGTGGATGGCCTCGTTGGTGTAGTGAGATCGACCGGACAGGCTCGGCGGGATCTTGTGGAACGGGCAGTGTGACGCGTGCTGTTCGCCGTCGCCCGGCCAGCCGGCGAGGTGGTAGCGGCCGGCTCGGACGCGGATCACCAGCTTGAGCCGGCCTGGCCGGCAGAGGCATTCGGCGTACCCGACCTCGGACTTGGCCCTGCTGAACAGCCGACTGTGCCGCTCGGGGGCGTCCCTTACCGCAGCGAGGGGGAGTGAGCGGTCGGTGAGCCGGATGAATGTGGATGGCGGTCGTGTCGTCGGACGCAGCGGGTCCTCCTGTGGGTCAGATCGACGGCGTTGAAGGACGAGCCGGGCGTGGGGAACGCGGCAGCGGCTCTCCGGGGCGTTCGTAGGCGAGCCGGAGGCTGCGCTCGATGTCCTGGCGTCGTGCGGGCATTCGGTGGGTCGGTAGCCAGCGCTCCTGGGCCGGCTCGACGGCGGGGGCGTTGATCCCGGGAACCTTGGGCGGGGCGGGCGGCCCAGGTGTGCCGAGCCGGCGGGCGTGGCTGTCGAGGCGCGCTCGTGGTGTGTCGGTGCCGGCGACGGCTGCGCTGGCGACCATCATCCGGGTGGCCTTCTTCGCGCTCTCGGCCGCGGTGTGGATGGCACCGAGGACGCGGTCGAGTTGCCGGGCGGGCGCTGTGAACCAGCGGGTTCTCCGGTCGGCGCGGAGGGGGCGGTGTTCGACGGAGTCGGTCACGAGGTTGCGCTTGATGCGGTCGAGCAGGTGGGGGCCGGCTTGGGAGAGGTGTTGGCCGAGGGCCGGCAGGCGGTGCAGATCGCGGAGCAGCGGGCCGATTCCGTCGGTGTCGCGGAGGATGTCGGGCGCGTGGCGAGGTTGGGGGCGCGGGGTGGTGGGGGTCCACTGCCCGCCGTAGAGGAGTTGGCCGATGCGGACGCTGATGGCTTGGGCGCTGATGACGGCCGGGTGTGGTCCGGTTCGGGGCATCAGGGCGACCTGGCGGGTCTGGACCTGGACGTAGTTGTAGCGGGGCAGGGTCGGGTGCTCGCGGGGGTCGGTGAGGTCGACGATCCTGCGGAAGGCCCCGTCCACGGAGCGCCAGTTCTGCGCTGCCGTGCGCAGGCCGTCGGCCGTGGCGCGAAGCTGGTCGGCGATCTCCTGAGGTTGGTGTTCGGCGAGGTGGAGCAGGAGGCGGCCGGTCAGGAGGTGTCCGAGGGCGAGGCTTCGGGTGATCTCCTGGAGGTCCGAACCGCTCAGTGGTCTGCCGGCGGCGCGGCTGGCTTCGAAGACGGCGCGGTTCACCCGGTCGCACTCCTCGCCGACGCGATCCAGCGTGGCGGGGAGGTCTGGCCGGAAGGCGTGGTCGACGACGAGTGCCGGGGCGGGGGTGAGTTGGCCGAACTCCAGCATCCGGTCGGCGTTGGCCTCCCGGCCCAGCACGACGGCCCGGTGCAACGCCGCTCGGGCATGTTGGAGGGCGACTCGCGTGCTCGGGCTGAAGCTGACCCGGCCCAGGCGTTCCACGAAGTGGCCGAGTTCCCAGGCCAGGTCGGTGACGCGGTAGAAGACGTACCGCTGGGCGCCGGCGGCGGCCAGGAGGGAGAGGTAGGGGCTGACGGGATCGCCGTCGGGGCCTCGGTGGGTTCTGATCAGGTCGCGTGAGATGGCGAGTTGGGTCGCGGCGGCCTGGAGGTGGTCGGCGGGCTCGCCGCCCGGCCCGCTGATGACCACCGAGCGTCGCAGCGCTTGGGCTAGGTGCCGGTCCGCGACGGCGAAGTGGGCGCGGATGTCGGCCAGGGCCTGGCCCATCACCGTGCCGCGGCCGGGGGCTTGGGCGGCGTCACGGGCGAAGGTGTCGGGGTAGGCGCGGAGGGCGGCGAACACCTCCTGCGTCTGGAAGAGCAGGCTGCGCGTCTGTCCCGCGGCGGGGATGGCCGGGAGGGCGCGCGTGGCCGCGCGCAGCGCCTCGACGGAGGCGTCGAACGCGGCGCCGAGGGTGGCCGGCACGGCTAGATCTCCCGGATCGACTCAAGCGATTGCGCGGCCTGCTGGGCCAGGTCAGCCGCCGTGAGCACCGACTCGGTGGGCACCTGAGGGCAGTCGGTGAGCGCGATAAGTGCCTCGTGGACGTGCCTCAGCAAGGCCGCGCACCGGGACAACGCCTCTGCTCGTGACCCCGGGAGGGACGGAGGGCTGCCAGCTTGGGGAGGGAAGAACATGGCCCGGCCGGCGAGGCAGACCTGTCCGGCGGCCAGGGCCTGTAGTTCGTCGAACCCGTCGGTCCACGCGACCGCATCAGCGGCTTGCACGCCGAGGTCGAAGGCTTCCCAACTGGCGTCGAGAACGTCCTTCGGCTCGTCGCTGCGCAGCGCCTCGTGCAACTCGGTCATCGAAGTGGTCGCCGCCATAAACGTCTCCCGGTGTGTGAGGTGGCAATGTTGACCATCCATTTTCGTCTGTGAATGGCGAGGTGGGGGTGATCGGCACGTCGCCGATAAGGGTGAAATCTTCCCCTCGGATCAGAGCCCGGGGATGTCGGGCTGTTGGGGTCCCGGGCTGCTCGACGTGGGCCGACTGGTGTTGCGGTAGGCGTCACGGAGGCGAGCGTCGGCGAGGGTGCGTTGGGCCTGGCGGCGGCGGAGATCGGCGGCGCGGCGGGCGTCGGCGCGGGCCTTGAGGAGATCGGGAGCGAGTTGTTCGAGCCGCCGTGCGGCGGAGTCCCGCTCGGCCACGGCCAGGTCGGCCTCGCTTCGTGCTCGGGCCACCTGCCGGAGCAGTTGGTCGGCCTGGGCGTGGGCGGTGGCCGAGTCGGCGGAAGCTGCCGCGGCGGCGGCCCGGTTGGTGGCGTCCTCGGCCTGTTGCGCGGCGCGGGTGGCCGCCTGGTCGGCGGCGTGCCAGCGGTCCGCGGCCTCCTGGGCCGCGGTCGCGTGAGAGTCGCCGGCCTGCCCGCGCGCGGCGATGATGTCGGGGCGCAGGGCGGCGGGCGGTGGGGTGGCGAGGCGCCAGCGAGCGACGGCCTGGGCGGCGGTGCGGTAGTCGGCGGCCTGGACGGGGTCGGTCGGGTGCCCGCCGAGCGCGGCGTGCTCGGCCTGGTGCTCCCACAGGGCGCGGTAGACGCCGATGGCGTGCGCGGCCTCGTCCCACACGGGGCGCAGCCGATCACCAGGTCCTGGGCGGGGGCCGAGGGCGTCGAGCCACGTCGGTGCCCGACCGGCCAACTGGGCGGCGTAGACGGGCACCGGTTCGGGGGTGGGGAGTTGGCCGGCGCGCCAGAGGCCCCGTTGGTGGCCGTCCTCGGCGAGCGGAGTAGGGCCGGTCGGATCGGCCCCTCGGTAGTCGGCGAGGTCGCGGTAGGCGGCCGCCGCCGCGAGGCGGTCGCGCCATGCGACGGCGTCGGGGACGGACTCCGGCTCGGGGCCGTAGGCGGCGGCCCAACCGAGGCCGGCACCGGCGTCTTGCTGGGCCCGGTCGGCGAGCGCCGTTGCGCGTTCGCGCAGTTGCCGGGCGAGGGCGTGCGCGTACTCCCGACGGTCGTCCTGGCGGTCGTCGTCGGGGAGACGCAGACCGATGGCCTTGAGCACGTCGGTGGGATCGGCGACCGGGTCCGCCTCGTAGCTGACCGCGGTGGCAGGCGCGGCCGCCTCCGGCTCGCGGAGGAAGGCGCCAGGGCCGGCGTCTTCGAGGGCTCGGCGGTTGCGTGCATGGACGATGGCCGCGGCGTCATCGACCGGTGTGCCCTCGGGGGTGAGGAAGTCGCGGGAGTAGTAAGTCTGCTTCAATAGTCGGTCGGTGTCGATCCCGGCCTCGGCGAGCTGGAGCAGCTGGGCGAGGAGGGCGGGCCAGGCCGGCGCGGTGGAAAGCTGGCGCGCCGCTTCCGGGCTGAGGAGGCGGGCGATGGCGTCGATGATCTCGGCCTCGGCGATGTCGCGCAGCACCTGCCGAAGACGGGGCTCATGGGTGCGCAGAGCTTCGGACTCCTCGAGCGCGGCGCGCTGCCACGCCGTGGCGGAGAGCTGGGTGCCGTCAGCGGCGACGACCCCGGCCCACAGCTGCCGACCGGTGCGGTCGGGGGCCGGCTCACCGCTCTCAAGGTCAATCGTGTCGCGGCAGACGAGGTAGCCGTGGTTCTCCAACGCCCCGCGCGTGAGCGCGGGGTAGACGCTGTTGCGGTTCATGCCCTGCACGATCAGGGCGTGGCCGGTGTGCACGGTGACGCCCTGGGCGCGGTCGTGGGTGATGGCATAGCCCAGCTCGGCGCCGGCGGCGCAGTAGTGGCTCGGGAGCGTGAGCCGGCCGCCGGTGCGGGCGTGACGGACGTCGAGGTCGCCGTCCTCGGTGACGGCGACGACCGTCCAGACGTCGCCGTTGCGCACGTACTGGCGGGCTCGGTTCCAGCAGGTGAGACGGCGGTCGTTGGCGCGGGTGACGATCTGGTCGCCGGCTCCGGCGCGGTTGCCGTCGGCGAGCTCGATGGTGACCGTGTCGTCGACGGTTCCGTCCGCGACGCGGGCGGTGCGGGCGACATGGGAGAGCTTGGCGGCGAGCGCGTTGATGGGGACGAGCAGCACGCTACTCAACCCTTCTGCGGTGTCCGCGCGCCAGGCGGCGTGGGCCTCCTCCAGCAAGACGTCCAGGGCGCCTTCGCGGAGGCGCCCGCGTGAGGAGTAGGCGATCCACGCGGCGTCGCCGTCCCCCTCGGAGAGCGCCGCGGCTGCGTCGATCTCCCACTGCCGAAGCGTGCCGTCGGCGTTGCGGAACCGGCGGACCTCGGTGAGCCGCAACGCACCGGCGTCGCTGGCGATGATGTCCAGCGCGCCGCCGGCGCCCGGGGCGCCGAGCTGGCGCGGGTCGCCGATCGGCAACAACCTGCCGCCGGCGTTCTCGACCTGGCCCAGCATGGCGTGCAGGTCATGGGTGTCGGCCTGGCCGGCCTCGTCCACGATGACCACCGCGCCGGCCGGCAGCGTCCACTCCGCGCTGCCCGGGGCGAACTTCTCGGACATGAAGCGCCAACGGGCGAGGTTCTCGGCACGGATGCCCGCTCGTTCGGCGAGATTGTCGGCCTGCGCCTGGCCGCGGGCCAGCCCGAGGACGGGGATGCCGTGCGCGTCGGCGACCTCGCGGACCAGGGCCATGATGCTGGTCTTGCCCGTGCCGGCGCCTCCCGTGATGGCCTGCAGGCGGGCATCGCCGACGAAGACCGCGCGGACGACGCGCTGCTGCTCGGCGGACGGCATGAACCCCCGCGTCCGGCGGCCGGCCGCGAGCGCCGCGTCCACCTGATCGGGCGTCAGGCCCCGCACCGGCGCGGGGCGCCGGGCGGCGTCCACCAGGTCGCCTTCCTTGGCCTTGAGCGTGTGGCTGGTGTAGCGGGCGGCGCCGTGCTGGACGAAGACCGGCGTACCGTCCGGATGCCGGTAGGACGCGGGGACGGGCACCGGCTCCGGCGGCGAGATCAGCTCGCACCGGCCGGGGTGCAGCACGTGCTCCACGACCCGATCGACCAGCCCGTCCCATTCCGGCCGCAGGTGCCAACCGGCGGCGACCAGCTGCCGGTGGGCCTCCGCCTCCACGTTCGCCCGTGTCCAGGACTCCCGATCACTTTCCAGCGTCGCCAGGACCCGCTCCACGACTTCGGGCAGCGGCACGCCCTCGTGCCGTCGAACCGTGGCCGGACGGGACGCCCGGCGAGCTCGGGCGAGCCAGCGACGTGGTCGACGAACACCGAGCTTCCGGGCGCGGGCGCGCCATTGAAGACGTTCCTCCTCACGGCTGTGGGCCTGCTTGTCCGGGCGTGCGGTCAGCGCCGCGCGCTGGGCCAGCTCGTACTCCTCGGCCCTGGCCGGCTCCCTTCCGTGCAGCTGCCGGAACTCGCGCAGCAACGCCGTCAAGGCACGCTCCGTCTGCACGCGCCGCGCGGAGAACGCTCTGACCACCGCGTCCGAGACGCCCAGGAACTCGCGCACCGGCCGCTTGTCCTGCCGAATGGTGTCGGTTCGCGGGGCGGCGACCACCCCGAACTTCTCGAACATGCCGCGCTCGACCTCGGCGGTGTACTGGGCGGAGAACGAGACGACGAGCCGGTGCAGGTGCCTGGCATCCAGCGCCAGCCAGCGGCCGTCCGGCGTGCGGACCTTCGTCGAGATCGCCACGTGCCGGTGCCAGTCGGGGTCGCCGGCCCGGCTGGAGCGGTGCTCGAACCCGGCGGCGATCAGCCCTTGGCCACGTAGCTGCACGACTCCGCCGGGGCCGCTTCTGGTCCAGCACGCCTCCCGCTCCAGACGGTTGAAGACCTTCCGGAACGCGGTCCTCTCGACCTCCTCAAGCCGGCTGCGCGTGGTGTCGCTCGCGCATCCCCAGAGCACGGCGAAGCTCTTGACCGGTGAGAACACCATCTCCCACCCGGAGCGCGCAGCGCGGTTCCCCAGCTTCTCGGCCTGCTCGGCAAGCTGCTCGCGCCGTGCGGCGGAGGCGTTCGGTTCGGCGGCGAGCAGCGTCTCCAGGTGCTCGTCCGTTGACGGATACCTCGGCCAGGCCCGTCCCAGGGGGCGACCTGTGGTGGGGTCGACGCCGTCCTTGAACACCGCGTCGGCGGCGCCTTGGCCGACCGGCCCGCGCAGCCCCAGCGCGGCGGCCTGGCTCCCCCACCATTCACCCGGGGTGTCGCCGCCGGAGGCCCAGTACTCGGCGGCCTTGCTCCGACCGATCGTCACGTCGCCGGAGGCGACGGTGCGCAGCAGGTAGTCGATGCCCGACCCGGCGCTGATCGGGTGCAGGGTAATCATGTTCCACCGCCCGATCCAACACTTTCCACGGTGCTGGGAAAGTGCCGGATCATGGCGGCAGCATAGGCTGAAATTCGAGTTCATGGCCGGAGTGCAAACGGTGTGCCGTCGTTTCTCTTCGAATTTCGCTGCCTGTGCAGCTGACTGCATGTGCTATTCGCTGGGCTGTGGTGAGCTCCTTGGCTCTGCCTGCTTCTGGTCTCGTCGATTCTCTCTGCGATGATGGCGTTCCACCTGCTGTGGGCCGCCCATTCGGGCGGGCCGCCGCGCCCGCGAGGGCGCGGCGCGTTGCGACAACAACGGGAATGCCAAGAGCATGCCGGGTATGGCCTCACAACGTGACAGGGCAATGCAGGAAAGGCGGCGCCGGCTTCGGGAACGGCAGGAGAAGGAACGAGTCGAGGTGCGGCGGCGTCAGCAGGCGCAGACGACGGCGCTGAACGAGATCGACGGCGCGGTGGCGAAATTCGAGACGGCCAGAGCGGCGGTGGCAGCCGCGGTGGCGAACGCCGTCGAGATGTTCCCGTCGGTCGAGGCTCTGGCCGAGGTCGTCACGTTCGACGCGCGCGACATTCGCGCCCTGCAACGCGAGCACCGACGTGTCCAGCAGGAGGTTCGGCGTTCGTCGCCGACCGTCGAGCAGGTGCCGGCGCAGGCTTGTGGCGAAGCCACTTCGGCGGCCGCGGCGACCACCTGACGACCTCAGCCTTCGGTGCTGACCTGGGCGATCAGCCGCTCGGCGTGCCGGTGAGAGATCGACAGCTCGCGTGCGACTCGCTCGGCCGGTGTCTCCTCCCCGGCGGCGAGCAGCCGGCGGACGTGTTCGAGGCGCTGGTGGGCGAGTTGGTGGCGGGGGTTGTTGGAGTGGTCGCGGGGCCGGCTGTCGGTCGCGCCGACTGGCCGCCCGCCGCCGGCTCCGCGACCCGGGCGGGAGGCGAGCCAGGCGGGGATGGTCTCGCGGTGGAAGTGCGGGACGCCGAACACCTTCTCGTCGGGGCTCGGGCCGGTGCCGTCGGAGATGTAGCTGGCCCAGGTCTCCTCGGTCGGACGCTGCTCCTCGGGGATGCTGAGCCGGGCCTCTTCGAGGTCGAGCAGGTCTCGGGGATCGGCCACTGCGGGAAGTTCCGGGATGGGGCGGCCTTCGACGGCGGCCAGGAGCTGTTCCTCGTCCCAGATCCGCTGACGGGTGCCCGAGCGGCTGAGGGTGGGGGGCAGCTTCTGCCACGCCTTCCGGTTGCGGAAGGTGCCCAGCGCGATGCCGAGGAGCTGCGCGGCGCGGGCGGAGTCGGCGGGCGTGCGGCCGGCGGGAATCACCGTGGTCTCCCTGGTCTGCTCGTGTCCTGGCGGTGGTCCCACGGGATCGTGAGCCGACACGGAGAATCAAACCAAAACCAGGCCACGAAGGGCCGCGCCCGTCACCCGTGGGGGCGACGGACACGGCGAAGTCGCCCATCCGGCATCAGAAGAGCCGGTGCTGCGCGCCACAGGACGTAGCGCGGTGCGTGCGGGCTGGTCGTCGGATGTGGAGTTGGTAGCGGGGGCATCGGGCCGTCGGCGGAAGGTGCGGTTCACCGTGGCGGTGATGCAGGAGCAGGACGGGGGCGCCCGCGTCGATCCAGCCGGCGGGAGGGACCTCTCGCGACGATCGTCCACGCCTATGCGAAACAGCGGCGCCACCGTCAGTGGCGCCATGCAGGATGTGGTCATGGAACCTTCAAAGACCGTTCAGATGCTTTGGAACCGTATGCAGGACCGGGACTGGGCAGGCGTTGGTGAGCTGCTGGCAGATGATGTAGTTGTGGAGTGGCCGGTCAGCGGTGAACGCATCCTGGGCCGCGAGAACTACGTGCGCATCAACGCGGAGTATCCGGAGGGATGGTCGATCAACGTCCTCCGCATCGTGTCGTCCGGAAACGAAGTCGTCTCCGAGGTCGAGGTCCCTCACGACACGATGGGCATCCATCGGGTGGCGTCCTTCTGGACCATCCGCAACGGCGTGATCACCAGCGGCCGCGAATACTGGACAGAACTCGGCGCGGACCCGTCTCCCGCATGGCGGGCTCCATACGTCCAGCCGATCTGAGTTCCCTCCAATCGTGGCCGACGCATATTCGCCGTCACATGAAGAGAACGAAGCCACCGTGATAGAGAAGCTGCTTCTCCACCGTTTCGCGGATCCGGTTCATGCTGGCCGAGCCGTAGTCCTGGAACGGGGAGTCGAGCAGGACTTGGGTGAGTTCGACCGCGGTGAGGCGCGACCTGAGGTGGATGGTGAGTCGGTCGATGCCGTCGCGGCTTTCGGTGGCGTCGGGCGTCCGCGTGGCGGGATCCGCGGGGAGGCGGTGTTCCTCAGCGGCTGGGTGGTGCATGGCGAGTCCTGAGGTGATGTGGAGACAGCGGGCAGTTCGCGGGCGTGGCCCTGGTTGGCCAGGGCCACGCCGGTCTTTCAGGACTCGAGGAGGTGCAGCGGTGGCGGTGTGCTGGGCGCGTCGCGGTAGAGGTGGCCGAGCGCGCTCAGCGCCAGATCCCGGTGCGCGGAGGTACGGTGGAGCAGACGGAAGAACAGCCCGGCGGCGCGCTCGTGCACGTGGTTGTCGGTGCGCCGCAGCGTGACGATGTAGGCCAGCGTGTGCAGGCCGAAGACGTCGGACTCGATGAGCTCGCGGAGCGGCTGGCCGGCGTGCTCGGCGACCTGCTGGAGGTGTTCCAACAACAGCTCCGTCGCGTCGTGCAGCTCCTGCTGCGTGTAGCAGGCGGCGCCGCTGTCGGGCTGGTCGGGCTCGGGGACGAGACGCAGGTGGTCTGACATGGTGTTGCCCTTCCGGACGGTGGGTGGTTCGCGTCGGGCCCGGGGCCAACCAGGCTTTTCGACATGAATAACTTTACCAATCTTTATGCACTTCGTTTGGGCGTTTCGGCGTCGTGTCGCTCTCGACTTCGGCGCCGAGGTTGGTCGTTAGACTGAGGTCTTCTGCGTGCCTCCCTTCGGGGCTGGGTGCGTGGTTCGCGGGACCGGCGGCCGGGCCAGCCTCTTCGGAGGTCCGTCCTGGTGGCGGACGGCCGCCGGTCCATCACCATCGACTAACCGTCGGTGTCGTTCTCCGCCTCGGGCGACGACGGCGGAGCGGTTTCGGCCGGCGCGCACATCTCCCGCTCGATGTCACTGAGGACGTATCCCTCGCCGACCAGGAACGCCAGCCAGCCACGGAGATCGTCACCGGGGCTCCGCCATGCGTGGTCGTGCATGACCTCGGACTCCATCGCGGCGGCCGTGTGGGCGAGCAGCAGCCGCCAGCGGCGCGCCTTCCCGGTGCGGGCGATGACCGGCCCGAACGGGTCGGCGCTCGCCTCGTCCTTGTTGGGGTCGGGGACACCGAGGAAGCGAGCGGTCAGGTCCGTGCGGTGCCGGCCGGTGTAGCGCGAGTACACGTAGCCGACCCCGGTGATCAGAGACAGGGCCGTCGTCCAGACCGCGTCGGAGGCCGTCTTGCGGCCGCAGAGTTCGGTGATGAACGCGTACCGAACCTCCCTGGCCGCCCGCCACGCCTTGTTGGAGGCGATCGTGTGCCGCCGCTTGGCCAGCTCCGCCGCACGGTCGACGGGCTCAGCGCCTGCCGCCGGCGCGGCCTCGGCGTTGAGCTGGTGTCGCTGCCAAGTCGTGCAGACGTACACCGGCTCGCTTGTCTCCGGATGCAGTGCGGCTGCGTGCCCGGGGCAGTCGGCGGCGTGGTGCTCGGGCGTGACGGGGTTGCCTAACCCGGTCTGGAGGTCCGTCAGCGGCCGAACGTCCCCGTACGCCCAGGAGTACTTGTAGGCGACGACGCGAACCCCCGCGTCGGCCAGCTTGGCCTGCGCAGCCGCGCGCCGCTCGCGGTCGGCCTTCTCCTGCCGGAGGCACTGAAGGGCGTGGGCCCAGTGGCCGCGCCACCCCTCGCCCTTCTTCCGATCCAAGGTCTTGGCGTGGGACAACGTGCTGAGCGCCCCCGGCACGTCGTGAACCTCGGCGAAGTCCGCCGCCTCTACCAGGTCGAAGGCCGCCCCGAGTACGGCCGCCAACTCTTCGTTGTCGAGCTTTGCCGCGCGGCTCGCCACCCGGATCTCGGCCGGCCGGTAGCCCAGCGCCTTCGCGTGCAGGGCACGCTTCTCCTCGCCGAGGTCCATGAGCGCGAGCTGTGTCAGGGCGTCGACGTCATCACGCTCGCTGGCAGCCCTGCGGTGGACGTTCTCCACCATGCTGGCCACCAACGCCTCGTCATCGACCCCGACCAGGTCATCGCGCAGCAGGCATGGCACGAGCGCGTACGGCCGCTTCCTCGCCTTCGCCTCCTTCGCCGCGAGCAACGCGGCACCCAGACGACGCTGCCCCCACACGACGCCCAGCGTCGTGCCGTCTGCCTGGCGCCGCACGAGCAGTGGGACCTGAACGCCCATCGCCTTGACACTCGCGACCAGGGCACGGTCGGGCTCCGTGGAGTCGCCCGTCTCCCGCTTCTTACGGTGGTTGAACGGATCGACCACCAGCGCGTGCGGGTCCAGATACTCCAGGCGTCCCACGTCGTGACGCACCGGCCCCGGCCTCGACCACCGCGGCCTCGCTCGTCACCCGCGCCGTCCGCCGTCGAACGGCCGGCGCCGCCGTCTTCCTCGCAGGTCGGGTGGACTTGGTCGCCGCTCGCGGGCGGTTCTTCTCCGTCGTGTCGTTCATCTTCCGCTGTCCTTCCTTCTCGGTGAGTGGTGTGGTTCGCCGGTGCTTGGACGGCGGGGCCAACCGCCGTCCCAGCACACGTGGTTCAGCTCTCGTCGGGCAGCATGATCGTCAGGACCGGCTCACCCGAGTCCCCGGGGCCGATCTCGACAGCCAGCACCGTCCGGCGCGCGGTCCGGGCCCGACCCGGGCGCGGGACCCGGTACAGCTCGACCAGGTACCGCCACTCGGTCCGCCGCAGGCGCCGCAGGGCGAACCGCACCATGTTCAGCACGTCCCACAGCCGGCCGACCTCGTCCTGGCACGTCCCCTTGCGCGCGTCGTCCTCCGCGCTCCAGGCCACGCAATCGGCATGGGCCGCAGCGGTCAGCGCCACCGGCACGGGCAGCCCGGCCTGACGGGCCAACTCCGCGTCAACGGCGACCAGGACGCCGTCCTCCAGGGCATCCGCCCGTGAGTACGCGTCGACGACCGCAGCCGTCGCCTCCCCGCGCTCAGCGCCGTCGGCCGGCTCGACCTGACTCCCTGCCGGGGGCGTCGGGATCGAGCGCATCGCGTCGCCGCCGACCTCAAGGTCACGGAAGCTTCCGCCGCTGGGAAGAGCAGATGAATTCATGGACGAGATTCCCTTCTTGGTGATGCGTGATTCGCGTCGAATTCAGGGCCAACCGATTTCGACATGAATAACGATACCAAATCTCGCACACTCTTGAGGGTGAACTCGCCCGCAAATCCAGGAAGTTTCTTGACCTACAGTGACGGCGGCCGATGACGACGACGATGCCCAGCCGATCGGCAGGTGACGGCTGCAACTGACGTCACCGGCAAGAGCTTATAAAGGCGGTGCGCAACCGATCCCACGGACCCGCGCTAGGTAGCGGATGCGGCTGCGCGCAACCCGAGTCGGCGACGACAATCCGGCCCGGCGCGACGATCATCCGCGCGCCCAATGGCGCCGAGCGTTCACGCAACCACATGGCGGTCACCGTGACGGCAATCCGGAAGATGCCCCCTCCCCCCGTAGCCAGCCCTTTCACGTTCATTAGTGGCGGCCCGAAAGTCGGCTACGGCGGACGCCCTAGACCGCCCACCGTTTCCGCCCTACCGTTCGAGACCGAATCGTAAATTTCCGCTGGATGGCGGTTCTTATTTTTGAGGGACATCGAGTCTCGTGATGCCGCAGCCAGGGTCACACTGTGTGGGTGCCGGCGTTGTCTTCCGCCGTGGTGAGGTCGGCCAGGCTGACGACGGCGGTGACGGCGGTGCGCTTCCTAGTGAACTGCTCGCGGATGGCGGGGGCGTTCAGGTCGGGGACGCGGTGGCCTCGGCCAACGGCTGAAGGTATTCCTCAGCCCGCTGGGCGGCGGACGGCCTCGGGGCGGATCCAGCCGGTGGGGGCAGCGACTTCCCGCGAGCGGGTCGATGAATATGCCCCAGGTGGGGAACAGTCGTACGTGTCCCGACTCCTGGACTGCCGCACCAGTCCGGGGACCGCGTTCGACGACTTGACCCGGCGGGGTTTTAGGATTGCTTTCACGGGTGCTGAAGTGCCATTTGGCTCAGTGCCGAGCAGTCGCTGTGCAGTGCGGCTGTGGATTGGAACATTGAGGCGTACTGAAGCCTGAGATCGTTGATCCTTCTAGCGAGGCGGGAGTCCATGGACTCCCGCCTCGAGGTTTTTCCTCTTGTAGCGGCGTGGCTCAGGCGCCGCATCTTTTCAATACGCTTCACTGAACAGAGGTGATGCGAAATGGGCGATCAAGCTCAGATGGCTATGCAATCGGCAGCGCTTATCGCTTTGGCAGCTGGTGGGCTCGTTGCCGTACTCGTCCGATCGGAAGGTGCCAGCTACGCGCGTACGCTGCTGTCTGCCCTCTTCTCGTGCATTTGGGTGATGGGTGTGACCATCGAGGGCCTCGAAGCGGTGTTCGGCTCATCCCTCTGACCTCTGCGAGAGCGGCTGTCTCGTGGTCACAGCCGCCATCGGTGCCCGTTCTCGCGGACGGCCGCCACCACCGTCGCCACGGTGCGTGCGCTGTACCGGGCAGCGTTCCAACCCACGGCCGCCCTTGCGGACGGCCGCCACCCAGGCGGCCGAACTGCGGTGTACGCCCGAGGAGGTCGTTCCAACCCGCGGCCGCCCTCGCGGACGGCCGCCACGTCGGGCAGCGGATCTTGGGGCACGGGCCCAAGCTCGTTCCAACCCACGGCCGCCCTCGCCGACGGCCGCCACCGCGACCTCGTCGGTCGGGCCGACACAGGTCACCTGGTTCCAACCCGCGGCCGCCCTCGCGGACGGCCGCCACATCTTCAGCTGTGACCGGTCGGACGGCGTCAACCCGTTCCAACCCACGGCCGCCCTCGCGGACGGCCGCCACCTGTACGTGCCGTCCGTGGCGCGCACCACGCGTTCGCCGTTCCAACCCACGGCCGCCCTCGCGGACGGCCGCCACGGCCAGCGGATCGGCGACGGCCGCCCCAACCGGAAGTTCCAACCCACGGCCGCCCTCGCGGACGGCCGCCACCAGGGTCCGCAGGAACCCGCTCCCGCGAGACCTCACCGTTCCAACCCACGGCCGCCCTCGCGGACGGCCGCCACCGGATCTCCGAGTTGTCCGGGCCGATCGGGACCAGTTCCAACCCACGGCCGCCCTCGCGGACGGCCGCCACCCCTGCGGCATGTTCACCGGCGCGAGGGTGGTGCCGTTCCAACCCACGGCCGCCCTCGCGGACGGCCGCCACCGCATGCCAGCGGGCGGCGTCGCGGTGGTGTCCGTGGCGTTCCAACCCACGGCCGCCCTCGCGGACGGCCGCCACGGTGGCCACGCGCCACCGACCGGCAAGCGACCGATCGTTCCAACCCACGGCCGCCCTCGCGGACGGCCGCCACTACGCCGGACTCCTCCATGCGTGCGGCGAGTTGGTTGTTCCAACCCACGGCCGCCCTCGCGGACGGCCGCCACGGGTCGCGCGGTGCCGAGATGCGCGCCATCTACGCCGTTCCAACCCACGGCCGCCCTCGCGGACGGCCGCCACAGCCGATGGGGTAGGGGCGGTGCGTGATCCGCAAGTGGTTCCAACCCACGGCCGCCCTCGCGGACGGCCGCCACCCGACGGTGGGCCCGTCGCCCCCGACGACCAGGGCGCCGTTCCAACCCACGGCCGCCCTCGCGGACGGCCGCCACGCATCGTCACTCGACTGCCCCGAAAGTCCGACAAGGTTCCAACCCACGGCCGCCCTCGCGGACGGCCGCCACATGGAGATCGAGAACCGCATCACCGCCGCCGAAGCGTTCCAACCCACGGCCGCCCTCGCGGACGGCCGCCACAGCTGCTCTGCATCCGGGATCGTCCACGAGGTCAGGTTCCAACCCACGGCCGCCCTCGCGGACGGCCGCCACGGCGTCTGAGCAGGGGAGACGCCGGATGGTGTTCTTTGTGTAGCCGCCGGGGCTGGTCAGTTTTCCCCGTAGTTGGGGCAATCTGCTTCGGTGCGCTCCGGCGTTTCTTGGCATGCTTGTGGTTCCGAACCTGTCTAGAGGACGAGGTCGTCGCGGTGCTGGATGATTCGGGCTGTGCCGAGGGGGCGGACGGTGTTGAAGCCGTCCTTGGGTAGAGCGTAGATCCTGATGCTGTCGGTGTCTTGGTTGATGAGTTGGTTGAGGTCGTCAAGGAGCCTCGGCAGGGTTCTGTCGTCGGCGACTATCTCGAAGACGGAGTGTTGGACGCGTAGTCCGTAGCCTTCGCAGAGTTTGGCGACTTTTCGGAGTCGGCGGCGTCCGGCGGGCGTGGTGGTGTTGACGTCGTAGGTGAGGAGTAGGTCCATCAGGCCGTGATCCAGGGGAGGTAGGCGGGGAGTTCGCCGCGGAGGTGGCGGGCGAGGATGCGGGCCTGGAGGGCGGGGATGAGGCCGGCGGGGATTTCGCGGCCGGTGAGGGGGTGGTGCCAGGGGCGGGTGCGCCATTCGTGCCAGGCGTTGAAGACGGTCTTTCTGCCGTCTTCGGTGAGGTTGACGGAGCCGCCGTCGAGGGTTTCGAAGTGGTCGGATCGCAGTTGCCGGCGGTTGAGTTGGGTGAGGACGAAGCGGTCGGCGAGGGGCGCGCGGAATTCCTCCATGAGGTCGAGGGCGAGGGCGGGTTTTCCGGGGCGGAGGCCGTGGAGGAAGCCGAGGCGGGGGTCCAGGCCGGCGTGTTCGCAGGCACCGTGGACGAGGGTGCGCAGGAGGCCGTAGGTGAAGGAGAGCAGTGCGTTGGTGGGATCGGTGGGTGGGCGCCGGGTGCGCTGGGTGAGGGAGGGGATGCCCTCTTGGGGACGTTGGAGGTGGCGGAAGGCGGTGAAGTAGAGGCGGGCGGCGTTGCCTTCGATGCCCATGAGGGTGTCGAGGGAGTCGGCGGCTGGGATGGTTTCGATGAGGTCGCGGATGTTCTCCGCGGCGTCGCGGACGCTCTGTTGGGGGCCGTTCTTGGCGTCTCGGGCTCCTTTGAGGAGGATCCAGCGGCTGTTGCGGAGCTTTCCGGCGACCATGGGGCGCGCCAGGTCGAGGCGGTGTGCGGGGTCGGCGTGGGCGAGGTGTTGGGCGTGGCGCAGGAGGATGTTGCCGTTGGCCGGCGTTTCGAGACGGGCTTCGAAGCGGCCGGTGCCGCTCATCCAGGTGATGGGGCGGTTGTCCTGGGCGCAGCGGGTGATGAGTGGGGTGGAGAGGTTGATGTTGCCGTAGACGACGATGTTGTCGATGCGGCGTAACGGCAGGGTCTTGTGGCCTTGGGCGTCGGGTAGGTGGATGCGCAGGGCGTCCTGGTCGAGGCGTAGGTCTGTTCCTTGGGTTTGTACGTAGAGGGTGTTGAGGACTTCGATCGTCACTGGGTGGCCTTGGGTCTGGTCATTCCGGGATGTCGGGTGGTGGGGAGTAGAGGTCGGCGAGGGCCGTGTGGAGTTTGCGGGTG
This sequence comes from Streptomyces mayteni, assembly GCF_054783955.1. Classification (NCBI taxonomy): domain Bacteria; kingdom Bacillati; phylum Actinomycetota; class Actinomycetes; order Kitasatosporales; family Streptomycetaceae; genus Streptomyces; species Streptomyces mayteni. Next base: position 66,484 of record NZ_BAAGPR010000003.1, read on the forward strand.
CCGGCCAGGACGCTCGGCATGCATGTCGCGGCCAACGAGCAGCGGCGGCAGCGGCGGTCGGCCGCCGCTGGGGGAAGGTGCTGGGTGGTCAGCATGGTGCGGACATGCTCGGTCGCGTCCGCGATCTGCTGGCGGAGGGCGTCGTCGACGGTGATGGTGTGTCGTCGGCGGTCGGTGTAGGAGTAGACGGCCGCGTGGGGGACGGGGCGCTGGAACATGGCTTCCAGGCAGAGGGCTTGTGCGCCGGCTTGGATGTCTGCGGCTCCGCCGGGATGGTAGGGCCCGGACTTGTGCTCGATGGGCAGGATGGTGCCATCGTGGTGGAGTTCGACGGTGTCGCAGATGCCGATCAGGCCGAGGTCGTGGTTCCAGACGGGTAGGGCGTGGAGGGTGCGGGTCTGGTCGCGGCGGCGGTGCCCGGGGGTGTCGACGCGTTGGTGGGCGATGGTGCCGCGGACGGTCGCGGCGTCGTCGGCCCAGGTGTCCTCCAGCATGATGAGGCCGGCCTGCCGGGGGCAGTAGGTGTAGTGCTCAAGGGCGGAGAGGGGGACTTGAAGCAGGTCCCCCTCGTGTGCGGCGTGGGTCATCCGACGATGCGCTTGAGGGTGACGCCGTCGGGGACGGCCGCCTCGTCGATCTGGGCGCGGCCGTAGTCGGCGAAGGAGCGGGCGCCGGTGTGGCCGAGGGGTTTGATCGTGACCAGGTCCAGGAGTTCGCGTGCCGGGGCGCGTCCGAAGGCGTCGTCGTGGGTGAAGACGTACAGGCCACGGAGGTTGACGTCGCCGCGGGCCGATGAGCGGTCGTGTTCGAGCATGTGGGTGAGCGCGCGCCAGAACAGGTCGAGGTCTTCGGCCGTGACGCCGGTGCCGTTCTTCCCGGTGGCGAGGGGGGCGCTGAAGTGGCCTTCGCCGCGGAAGAGCCCATAGGCGAGGACGCTCTTGGTGCCCATCTCGGTCTCCTTGCCCTTGCCGGGTTCGCCGCTGCGGAAGGCTTGGAGGTCTTCGGCCTTGGTGGGGGTGACGCGGGTGATGCCGAGGTCGAGGGTGGTGACGGGGTCCAGGGAGCGGCTGAAGGTGATCTGGACGGGGCCCTGGACGCGTCCGATGCGCTTCTTCTTTTCTCCGGTGGACATGACGGCGCCGAACATGCGGATGTCGTAGAAGGTCTGGCACATCCAGTTCCGGGCCTGTTCCGGGGTGGCTTTGGGGCCGCAGGCTTCGGTGGCCCAGGCGCGTTCGTGCTGGGTGTTGAGGGCGGTGCCGGCTTCGACGTAGATGTGGTGCTTGCCCTCGGGGCGGTCTGCGGTGAGCAGGGGGATGGTGTTGCGGATCTTCCGCTTGATCGCGACGTCGGTGATGAGTCCCTGGCCGCTGACGGGGTCGATGCGGGGTGCGCCGCCGTTGTCGGGGTCGCCGTTGGGGTTGCTGTCGCGGGCGTCGAGGAAGAACACGAAGTCGTGCTTGAGGGTGGGGTCGCAGTGCTTTTCGGGCATGGCTGAGGTCCTGTTCGGTGAGTGGTATGGGTGCCTGGTGGGCATGTGGCGCGCCGGGGTGCTCGCGGTGGGCGGCGGCTCGGCGGTCCTGTTCTCGGCTACGTGGTTGCCGCTTTGGCTGCTCGCTTCGCGGCGAAGTCGGCGGCGCGCTGCTGCTCGTAGCCCAGGAGGAACATGCCCTGACCTTGGATGTCGAGGACGAGGGGGATGCCGCCTTGGCGGTGGTCGAGGCGTTCGAGGCTCTGGGAGAGGGCTTCGTTGAGTCGGAAGTAGGCCCCGGGTTTGTCTCGGCGTAGGCGCTTGAGGTGGGCCTGGGCGTTGATCCGCAGCCCCGGGAAGGCGGTGCCGGGGGATCGCATGGCCTGGCCGAGGTGCTTGTCGGCGATGGTGGCGTTGACGTCGGGCAGGGCCTTGCGCTGGATCTCCTCGAGGATGGCGAACGTGCGGCCGCTCAGGTAGGCGGCCTCGGTGAGATCGGTGTCGAGTTTGTCGGGCATGGGTCCTCGTGTGCTTCGGCTGAGGGAGAGTCGGATGAGGGCGGTGCGGACCGGGTCCAGCCGTCCGTCGGACTGGATTCGGCGTAGGACGTTGGGCAGGACCCGGGCCGGGGGAGGGGTGTTGCGGATCGCGGTGTGCATCAACTGGTTCTCCAGCCCGTCGAGCGCGGACTTGGTGAGATACCGGCCGGCGGTCGCGTCGTAGCGGCCGGTCGACGCGGTGAGGAGCCACACCGGCTGGTACCAGTACGTGTCCCGCCAGCCGTCCCAGACCCGGGTGTGGGCGTACCAGGCTCCGAGGTTGGCCTTGATGTCCTCCAGCGGGACGTCGAGCCAGTCCCTGACGACGACCCGCCCGTTGTTGGTGGAGAGCGTCAGTCCGTAGAACGCGGTGCTGTCGGCGCGGCGCAGCGAGACGGGTCGAGGCCGGTCGTTGAGGGAATCGAGGAGGTGGGCGATGTGTGCGGGGTCGGGCTCCAACTCGTTGAGTTGGGCGATTCCTGGGTCGGGGGCGGTGGGGCGGGTCCACCAGATGAGGGTGTAGTCGGGGCCGCGGTGGCGGTGTTCCTCATCGGCGAGGAGGTGGTTGAGGGCGCTCATGGAGTGGGCGCCGCAGGGCTCGCAGATGGGGGTGCCGGCGAGGCCGGAGGTGACGCCGTCCCTACCGTGGGCGGCCTTGTTGACGCTGATGAGCTTGGGGCCTGTCGAACCGCCGCCCGGGATGAGCCCGGGCTTGAGGTCGACAGGGATGGTGTCCAGCAGCGTTCCGCTGGTGTTGCAGGCCAGACAGATGCCCTGGGCGCTCTTGCCGCTCTTGCGCCGGCTCACCTCGTCGCTCCAGAACGCGCGGGCCGAGGGGAGCTCGTGCAGCCAACGCGTGTCGACGAGGAGGGCCACGGTGTGTGACGCCTCCAGGCCATCGGGGAGCGCGACCCGACCCAGGCCGGTCTCGTCGAGGAAGCGCAACAGGTCCGCGGCCGGCCCCGGACCGGGGTCGGATGCGGCCCAGCGGCGTAGGAGGTCGAGGTACTCCTCGTGACGGCGTTCCGCCTCCGCGACAGCCGCCTCGGACGCCGTCCCGGTCTTCTTGTCCGCCGCCGGCACGCCGAGGACGAACTGCGCGGTGTCGACGATCAGGGACGGCGGTGGCCGGGTGCCCGAGCGAGCCGCGTAGGGCGTGTTGAGTTCGACGGGCCTGCGGTCGGTGCTGCTGCGCCCGGGGCGGCGGCTGAGCTGGGCCCGGGTGCCCTGGTGCGTGATGAGCAGGACCCAGTCGATGGGCCTGGGCCGGTAGTACATCGGCGGCAGGCGGTCGGCGTTGTCCTGGGCGAAGCCGACGAGGGACTGCACGAGCATCGCTACACCTCCTCGTCGATGACCGTGGGCATGTTCACGGAGCCCTCGGGGAGAGGCTCTTCCGGCACGATCAGTACGCCGCCGTTCAACGTGGCCCGGAACCAGCGGTAGCGTTCCTGGCCGGCGCTGCCGCAGGGCGGGTACTCGATCGAGTGCAGCATCACGCCCAGCTCCTCGAACCCCGTGTCGTGCGGCTGGGCGTCGGTGGCCGGGCCGAACTCGGCGGTGAACTCCCGGCAGCCGAGGAACGGTTGGGAGAAGCACGCGCCCCGCTCGACGCGGCGTCGCAGCTGGTCGCGGTACTTGCTCTCGCTGGGCGGCGGTTCACCGTCGTGGGAGATCGTGCGGATCTGGGCATGGATGCGGTACGCGACATCGCGGAGGGCGACGGTGTTGCGCTGGTCCCGGTCCTGCTCGGCGTCGTATCGGTAGCCGGGGTGGGAAGCGAGCCCACGGAGGTCGTGCGCGGTGATTTCGCTGTTCACCTCGTTGCGCCGCAACTGGAACCAGGCGACAGGTCGCAGGATTTCGATCCTGCGGACCACGTAACGGAACTCCGGTTTCCAGAAGATGGCTTCCAGCAGGCCGCGGGCCGCCGACGGCGTCATCAGCGGATAGCTGACCCGCTCCACCTTCAACTCCGGGCGGGTGAAACAGGCGAACGGCCCTCGGGTCTCCACGACCAGGTCGGGGTACTTCCAACCGCTATTGCCGCGATCACGGCCACGGTTGTGCAGGGGCGCGGTGGTCATACGGTGAATTCACTCCTGTTCTCCTTCTCGATCGGGTCAATACCGCGCAACGGGTGGTAGGAGCCGCACCACAGCAACAGGCCATCACCCAGGACCGGCTCCGCCAGACCCACCCGCCGCGCCGCCTCCGCCTCCCAGCGGGGCAGCCGGGCGATGTACGGCTGCAGCATCCGCAACGTCTCCCGCAACGACCCGAAACCGCTGCGCAGCACCGCGACCGCGGCCTCCACCTCCACCCGGTGCTTCTCCTCATGCACGGCGATGACCGGCACCCCCAAGGTGTCGTCGATCATCTGGAACGCCGCCGCAACGGACTCGAAGTTCAACCTGACCCGCTGCTCGTCAATCTCCGACCCCATGCCACTACCGTCCGCCAACTGCTGCGCGTAGCGCTCGACGTAGTAGGCGGCCAACGCCTGAAGATCATCCGGGTCACGCTGCCCCTCCTCCGGGCCGAAGTAGCTGCGTGCCGCCGCGAGACCGGCCTCAAGGGTGATCGCCGCCGGGCCCCGGCCGCGCCGTGCCCGCTGCTGCTCCTCGTGGATCCGGAAGAGCACGACCCGGCCCTTTTGAGGAAGGCCCTCCCGGTTGCATCTGCCGGCCGCCTGTTGCATGGACTCGGGCAGGTTCTCCTCCCGCAGGGCGAGTGGAAAGCTGAGATCGACCCCGGCCTCCACCAGCGAAGTCGAGGCCACCTGCAAGGGCTCGTTCTCGTCCAGCAACTCCCGGATGCGCGCGATGGTCGCTCGCCGATGCCCGGCGGTCATCCGCGTCGACAGATGCAGCACCGCCCCCGCGGCCCGAGTCTCAAGAAGCTGATGCAGGGCGGCGGCGCTCCTGGTCGTGTTCACCACGGTGAGTGCCTGTCGGCTGGTCGTCGCCTCGTCCGCCACGCGCTCCCACGTCACCTCCGGCCCCCGGAGCCACTCGTACGTCACCCGCCGCGACTGCTCGAACAGTGTGGCGGGGTCCTCGACGATCCTGCGCGCGGGCAGGCCGTCGAGCTGCGCGAGCGACCAGAACTCCGGCTGCGTGGCCGAGGCGAGCACCACGGTGGCCCCGAAGTCCTCCACCAATCCGCGGAGCCCGCTCAGGATCGGGGCGAGCAGGTGGTCCGGCAGGGACTGGACCTCGTCTAGCACGATCACGGCCCCGGCCAGCCGGTGGAGCTTCCGCATCGCCGCCGGCTTGCGTGAGAACAGCGACTGGAACAACTGCACCGTCGTTGTGACGACGAATGGAGCGTCCCAGTTCTCCGCCGCGAGCCGCGCCCAGGGCGCCGACTCGTCATCGAGGTCCGCCTCGCTGTGATGCTCCAGAACCACTGACGAAGCGTCGCCACCACCTTCGTCGGGTTCCAACATCCTGCGATACACCTGGGCGTTCTGTTCGGTGACGCTGATGAACGGAACTGCGACGATCACCCGCTTCAACGCGTGCCGCGCCGCGTGATGCAGCGCGAAGCCGGCCATCGCCAGGGTCTTCCCCGAACCCGTAGGCCCGTGCAGCACATACATACCTCGTTCACCGGCCGCCGCGGCCACCGACTGCTTGTAGAGGCTCCGGCGTGCGGCATCCATCGCGGACGGCTCCCGCTTCGCGAGCTCTTCCAGGCGGCGCTGCTCGAACCGCTCGACCAGCGCCGCCATGTCGGGCACGGGGCCGAGCCGCGGCTCCTCATCCAGGAAGTGCGCCTCGGTGTCGAGATAGTCGGCATCCACCAGGCAGCTGAACAGCATCCGCAGCAACAGATCCGGGCGAACGTCCGAGCCTCGACGTCGAGCTGGCCGGGCCAACCACGACGGCACGTTCAGAGGCTTGCTCGGAACGATCTCCGGAATGACCTTCCGCATGATGCCGATGGCTTCGGCGGCGGCACGGCCCCGAGAGGACGCACCATCCAGGGCCTCATCCAACTCGTCCCGCAGCCGCTCCCAGTCGAGCAGCCCGCCGTGGTGACCGAAGACGACGCCACCGCATGCGAGACCGAGACGCTCCGCGGCCAGCAGCATCCCAGCGTCCTTGTGCGGCACCCCCACCCGGCCGCCCTTACATTCCGCGCGCACCAAGCCCTGCTGCCACGCACAACTGGACTTCCCCACGTCATGCACCAGCGCGAGATACGCGGCCAGATCCCCGTACCCGAAGACCTCTCCGAAACGTCGCGCCAACTCGGCAGACCCCCGCAGGTGGTCCTCCAGCGTGTGACGCCGCTTGGAAACCTCGCTCCGGCTGTGTGCCCATAACGGCTCGACTGCCCCTGAAGCAGAGGGAGTCCCCGTTGTCTCCTCAGACATGCGCCGAACCGTACAACCCGCCACTGACAATTGAGGGCGGATAGCGGTAGCCCACCCCAAAGCGAACAGACGAGCGAAATGAAATGGTCAACGCGAGCCGGGCGGGAACTTGGAACCTGGTTTTCTGGAATAGGAGTCGCCGCCCGATGCCTGGGGCGCCTGCTTGCGGCATGGGAGGATGGCCGGAAGGGGAGGGCGCCCATGAGCGGCAAGTGGGCTGCCGCAACCTCCTATCCCTCTTCGTGGCGCTGCTTCGGAACCGCAAGCATGCCGAGAATCGCCGCACCGCACCGAAGTGGAATGTCCGTATTGGGGTGATGAGTGCATGCACTTGGCGCCGATGCAGGAGGCCGCGAACGCTATCGCCCCTGCTCAGGCGCCGTGGCGGCCGTCCTCCGGGACGGCCGAGGGTTGGAACCCGTCCCCTGAGGTGTCCTTGATCCCCCGGACGTGGCAGGTGGCGGCCGTCCTCCGGGACGGCCGAGGGTTGGAACGTCCGCAGCATGGAGTGCCCGCCCGCCCTGGCCACCGGTGGCGGCCGTCCTCCGGGACGGCCGAGGGTTGGAACGCCGCCGGCATCGTGTGGACCGGCGCCACCTGGGTGTGGCGGCCGTCCTCCGGGACGGCCGAGGGTTGGAACCAGAAGACCTCGAGGCTGCTCGCCGCGCTGTCGCTCGGGTGGCGGCCGTCCTCCGGGACGGCCGAGGGTTGGAACCGCACGTCGAGAGGTTGACGACAGGGACGAAGCGCCGGTGGCGGCCGTCCTCCGGGACGGCCGAGGGTTGGAACTCGGCGTGCAGCTCGGTCGATCCCGTCACCAGCCGGGAGTGGCGGCCGTCCTCCGGGACGGCCGAGGGTTGGAACTCCGCCTTGCGGCGGGCGGCAGCGGCCGTGCGCTCAGTGGCGGCCGTCCTCCGGGACGGCCGAGGGTTGGAACGTGTCCGTGGCGACCGTGGGGCAGATGGAGCTGCCGTGGCGGCCGTCCTCCGGGACGGCCGAGGGTTGGAACGTCGGGTGCTCGGTCAGAGGATCGCGTCGTGCACCGGTGGCGGCCGTCCTCCGGGACGGCCGAGGGTTGGAACAGCGGTGGAAACGAGGCTTCCCGCTCCCCAAGCCGGAGTGGCGGCCGTCCTCCGGGACGGCCGAGGGTTGGAACTGGCGCTACCTGCTGCGGGGCAACGAGGTTCACCGCGTGGCGGCCGTCCTCCGGGACGGCCGAGGGTTGGAACGATTTCCCGCCCACGGAGTCGAACACTGCTTCGGCGGTGGCGGCCGTCCTCCGGGACGGCCGAGGGTTGGAACCGCACCGTCGCGGCCAGACCGCCGGCACCCGGCGGGTGGCGGCCGTCCTCCGGGACGGCCGAGGGTTGGAACTCGGTGTCGACCGTGCCGAACGGGTTCGCCGTGAGGATGTGGCGGCCGTCCTCCGGGACGGCCGAGGGTTGGAACACGAACTCGTGGAACGCCGCGTAGTGGGTCCAGGTGGTGGCGGCCGTCCTCCGGGACGGCCGAGAGTTGGAACTCGACCACCAGGTGAGCCGCGAGGGCGACCCCCAGAGTGGCGGCCGTCCTCCGGGACGGCCGAGGGTTGGAACGGCCCCCTCTGCGGCGTTCTGCGGGCCCGTGGACGGGGTGGCGGCCGTCCTCCGGGACGGCCGAGGGTTGGAACGACTTCCTGGTCTCCCGGTGTGATGTCCGGCGGGTGTAGTGGCGGCCGTCCTCCGGGACGGCCGAGGGTTGGAACCCCGGAAACAGCCTGGAGACCGTCCGGCATTTGCTGCGGGTGGCGGCCGTCCTCCGGGACGGCCGAGGGTTGGAACTTCGCGGCCGAGCGCCAGGGGCGCCACAAGGGCGTCGTGGCGGCCGTCCTCCGGGACGGCCGAGGGTTGGAACCTCTTCGGGATCCTGCTCTGGCGCGGGCATCGGGGGTGGCGGCCGTCCTCCGGGACGGCCGAGGGTTGGAACGTCCTCGGTCGCCGCGAGCGCGCCGGCGGCGAGCAGGTGGCGGCCGTCCTCCGGGACGGCCGAGGGTTGGAACATCTGCCTTGCCACCCCCGGGGACGGGACGCTCGGGAGTGGCGGCCGTCCTCCGGGACGGCCGAGGGTTGGAACATCTGCCTTGCCACCCCCGGGGACGGGACGCTCGGGAGTGGCGGCCGTCCTCCGGGACGGCCGAGGGTTGGAACCTTCCGTCTGGAGAGGTTCGGTTGTGTGGGTCGAGGGGTGGCGGCCGTCCTCCGGGACGGCCGAGGGTTGGAACCTGTACTGCCTCTGCGCCAGAGCAATGGGGGGAAAGGGGTGGCGGCCGTCCTCCGGGACGGCCGAGGGTTGGAACACCACCAGGATCGTCGCAGCGATCCCCGCCAGCGCGAGTGGCGGCCGTCCTCCGGGACGGCCGAGGGTTGGAACCCCTTTCTCTATGCGGGACTGCCGGCCGGCGCACGGCGTGGCGGCCGTCCTCCGGGACGGCCGAGGGTTGGAACCGGCTGCGCCGCAACAGCGAGGCGCCGACCGACTTGTGGCGGCCGTCCTCCGGGACGGCCGAGGGTTGGAACGTCGCTGCCTACGTCGCCGGCCGCGCCGGCGGCATCTGGTGGCGGCCGTCCTCCGGGACGGCCGAGGGTTGGAACTGAAGGGCCGGTTTACAGTGCGTCGTACAGGGGTGCGCGTGGCGGCCGTCCTCCGGGACGGCCGAGGGTTGGAACCCGGCGCCCACCACGCCGGCCGCCGTCGAACTCGCCGGTGGCGGCCGTCCTCCGGGACGGCCGAGGGTTGGAACCACACCACCATCGAGCTGCTGGCCCGGGTCACCTCGTGGCGGCCGTCCTCCGGGACGGCCGAGGGTTGGAACAGGTACACCGGCCGCTCGGACGGCTCGCCTGTGACGGTGGCGGCCGTCCTCCGGGACGGCCGAGGGTTGGAACGTCACGTAGGAGTTCGCGGCGGCCTTGCGCTGAATCAGGTGGCGGCCGTCCTCCGGGACGGCCGAGGGTTGGAACTCGTGGGCGGCCAGCAGCACGGCCGCGTCCACGCGCGGTGGCGGCCGTCCTCCGGGACGGCCGAGGGTTGGAACCTCATGACGGCACCGAAACGGCGTCAAGGATGGGGTGTGGCGGCCGTCCTCCGGGACGGCCGAGGGTTGGAACCTCGCCAGGTCGGCCCGCAACTCCTGGACCTGGCGGTGGCGGCCGTCCTCCGGGACGGCCGAGGGTTGGAACGCCATCCCGGAGGCCGAGGAGGCCACCGGGGAGGACCAGGGGGACTGGTGGCGGCCGTCCTCCGGGACGGCCGAGGGTTGGAACTCCAGGTAGCGGCGGGCCTCCTCGAACACGGCCTGGTGGCGGCCGTCCTCCGGGACGGCCGAGGGTTGGAACTCCAGGTAGCGGCGGGCCTCCTCGAACACGGCCTGGTGGCGGCCGTCCTCCGGGACGGCCGAGGGTTGGAACTCCAGGTAGCGGCGGGCCTCCTCGAACACGGCCGGGTGGCGGCCGTCCTCCGGGACGGCCGAGGGTTGGAACAGCCCGACCCGTGTGGATGATGGTGAGCAGCAACTCGCGTGGCGGCCGTCCTCCGGGACGGCCGAGGGTTGGAACTCGCTCTCCACACGCCCCAGCCTGCTACCGCCGGGGTGGCGGCCGTCCTCCCTGGCGGTCGGGTTGGCGGGCCATCGACCAGCTCAGCGGGGGCGGTTGCCCGGCCCGCCGCGGTCGCGGAGTAGGGCGGTGATCTTCGCGTTGGCCGCGTCGTCGCTGTTATCGATGAACTTGGCGTAGACGCGGAAGAGTACCGCCACGCTGTGTCCGGCGCGCCTCGCGACTGTTTGTGGGTCCACGCCGGAGCTGACACCACACATATCCCGGGCCTGCGGATGATGTCGCGGAGTTCGTCCCGGCGAGGTTCTGATGTTCCCGCGGAACCTGATCCCGTGCTGCCGGCATGTCGGCGGAGGTGAAGAGGATGGCGGTCAGGGCTGGTGGGCCGTGGCGGCGCTGCCGGTGATTCTGTCGAGGTCGTGGGTGGCCTTGGCGAGGAGGTCGAGCATGGCGAGCTCGGCGCGGGCGGGGTCCTGGTCGCGGATCGCGTCGAGGACGGCGCGGTGGCTGGGGACGGGGTCGGTGGTCTGGTCGTGGGAGTGGACGACGCGGTCGCGTTCGCGTAGCCCGGGCTCGAGGAGGAGGTCCATGCGGGCAAGCATCTCGTTGCCGGTGGCGGAGAGCAGGGCGCGGTGGAATGCGGCGTCGGCCTCGGCGGCGTCCGCGGAGGAACTCGCGTGGGCCTGGGTCATCGCGTCGAGCGCGGTCTCCAGCGCTCGCAGGTCGTCCTCTGTTCGGTTGAGGGCCGCGCGGTGGGCGGCGGCCGGCTCGATGATCGCGCGCACCTCGGCGAGATCACGCATGAGGCGTTGTCCGGCACCACTCTCGACCTGCCAGCGGATGATGTCCGCGTCGAGCAGGTTCCAGTTTCTACGGTCCCTGATGAAGGTTCCACGCTTCTGACGCGCGTCTATCAGCCCCTTGCCGGCGAGGACCTTTAGGGACTCGCGCATCACGGTGAGGCTCACGTCGAGTTCCTCCCCGAGGGCACGCATGTCGAGAGTTGCTCCCTCGGGCACTTCACCGCCGACGATGCGCAGGCCGAGGACGTGGACGACCTGCCCGTGAACGCCTCTGCCGGTGTACGACGCCATGGCGGGTCTCTCCTCGGGGTCTGCGCGGGATCCGGATGCGGAGGCTTGGTACGCCCACCCTAGCAGTAGACATTAATTATGAATACATCTTGACACTGTCTGGGGCTCCCCCCACGATGAACGCACTCCACCGAGCCGCCTCCCGCAGGAGCCGCCCGTCATGTTGTCTCTGCACGCCCACGAAGCCGCCGCGCCCCTGGCGGGGCACCTGCCCATGGGCAGTTCAGCCACCGCGGCGCACACGCTTACCGTCGACAGCCAGAGCCTGATCCGGGACGGTCGCCCCTGGATCCCGGCGATGGGTGAGTTCCACTTCAGCCGCTACCCGTCAGCCGAGTGGCGCGAGGAACTGCTGAAGATCAAGGCTGGTGGCATAGATCTCGTGGCCACCTACCTGTTCTGGAACCAGCACGAGAACGAGCGTGGCACGCTCCGTTTCGACGGTGACCTCGACGTTCGTCGCTTCGTGACGCTGTGCGGCGAGCTCGACCTGGCCGTGATCGTGCGGCTCGGCCCCTGGTCGCATGGCGAATGTCGGAACGGAGGGCATCCCGACTGGCTGCGGGAGAACGACTGCGCCCCGCGCACCGACGATCCCGCCTACCTCGCGTTGGTCGAGCCGTACTACCGGCGCATCGCCCACGAGTTGCGCGGTCTCTTCCACGACGACGGCGGTCCCATCGTGGCGCTCCAGGTGGAGAACGAGCTCTACGACCAGCCAGGCCATCTCGCCACGCTGCGGGGGATGGCCGAGGACGCCGGCATGCGGGCGCCGCTGTGGACCGCGACGGCCTGGGGCGCGGCCGATATCCCGCCCGACGCGCTGCTGCCGCTGTACGGCGGTTACCCGGAGGTGTTCTGGGAGGACGCCCATCAGGGATGGGCGCGGGACATGCGCCGCCACTTCTTCTTCACGCCGATCCGCGACGACCACGCCATCGGGGCCGACCTCCGGTCCGCCGCCGCGACCGGCACCGGCCCCGACACCCGCCGCTACCCGTACGCCACCTGTGAGCTCGGCGGGGGGATGGCGATCGCGTACCACCGCAGGCCCCTGGTGCCCTGCGAGGACGTCACGTCGCTCGCGTTGGCGAAGCTCGGCAGCGGTTCCGTCTGGCAGGGGTACTACCTCTACCACGGCTGCTCGCAACGGGTGGACCTCAAGGAGCCCAACCAGGAAAGCCACGACACCGGTTATCCCAACGACCTGCCCAGGGTCACCTACGACTTCCAGGCGCCGCTCGGAGAGTACGGGCAGGTCCGACCTTCCTTCCACGCGTTGCGTCTGCAGCACCTGTTCCTGCGCACCTACGGTGCCGAACTGGCGCGGATGCCTCTGTGGCTGCCGGACGTCGAGCCCGCCTCGCTCGACGACCGGAGCACGTTGCGCTGGGCCGTCCGCTCCGCGGCCGACCAGGGCTTCCTGTTCGTCAACAACCACCAGCCGCACGAGGGGCTGCCCGACCACGACGGTGTTCAGTTCCGCGTCCACCTCGACGACGGCCGGACCGTCGTGCTGCCCGCCCAGCCGGTCGACGTGCCTTCCGGGGCCCACTTCGTGTGGCCCATCGGTCTGGACCTGGGGGTGGGTCTCCGCCTGGACTGGGCCACCGCCCAGCCGGTGACGCGCCTCGAGGTGGACGGCACCCCGCTGAACGTGCTGGCGGCTATCGAGGGCATCCCGGTCTCCCTCTCCCTGCCCGCGGGCGTGGGCGTCGAAGGGCCCGCGCGAGTGGAGAGCGGCGAGGACGCCACTCTCGTGTACGTCACCGAGCCAGGCACGGGGGCGCTCTTGACGCTGACCACGTCGTCCGGCCGCGCCAAGGTTCTGGTGCTGTCGCACGACGAGGCTCTGCGGCTGAATCGAGCGCACGTCTTCGGCAGTGAACGACTCGTGCTCAGTGACGACCTGGTCCTCTTCGACGGGGACGAGGCGCGCCTGCACCTCACGTCCGCGGCCCCCTCGATCGCCCTGCTTCCCGCACCCGCGGCCCTGCACGGACCCGGCGTCCACGATCCCGTACCGGACGGCGTCTTCACCCGCTGGCCGCTTCGGCCCGCTGCGAACCTGCCGCAGCCGGCTGTGGAGTGCCTGCGGGCGGAGGCGATCGCCGCGCCGGCCCGTGCCGGCGGCACCCATCAGCGAGCCTCCGCACCCCGCGACGAGGACTTCGACAAGGCTGCCGTGTACCGCGTCACCGTTCCCGCATCGGCTCTGGAAGGCGACGGGGAGGTACTGCTGAGGCTGCGTTACACAGGCGACGCCGCTCGCGCGTACATCGACGGGCAGCTTGTTGCCGATCATTTCTGGTACGGCCCCGATTGGGAGATCGGACTTCGCCGCTTCGCGGACTCGGCCGCGCGGCACGGTGTGGAGATCCGAGTCCTGCCCCTGGACCCCGCGTCGGGCATCTACGTTGACGCCTCGGTACGAGAAGGGCTGGACGCGGCCCACGACCGGGCCGCGGTCGAAACCACCGAACTGGTGGGTGTGCCGCGCCTGTCCCTGCGCGCCACCGGTGACGAGCGGGCCTGAGCGCGATCGGAGACGCTGCCTGAGGCGTTGTGGGTCGGCGCGGCGCGGTCCGGGCACGCCAGGGTGTCCGAGACGCCGTGCCGGCCCTGGTACACGCATCGGAGCAAAGCCGTCTCCGGAAGTGGCGGGACACGACACCACTGCACGCCGCACGGCGCTGTGGCTGATGAGCCTGCCCCTGTACCCCGGACCCTGAGCGCCGCAAGGCAGGCGTTGGTTCGGCTGATCCGACACGAGAGAGCAGATGGAGGTTTTTCTATGTCATATGCACGACAATGGCGTCGATTGCGTGCACGCCTCACGGCGTTCGTACTCGCCGCCGCATGTCTGGCCGGACTCACCGGCCAGGCCGGCGCGGCCACTCCGCACGGCCAGGACCGTGACCGACCCGGGCGTCCCGTGACCGACGACGGGTTCGCCGCCGGTGGCGACCTGACCATGCTCAACTGGGTCGAGGACAGCGGCGGCAGGTACCACGACGAGAACGGGCGACGCGTCGACCCCGTCCGACTGATGGCCGCCAACGGCATGGACCTGGCCCGGCTGCGTGTCTACACGGAAACCGGTCCTGACAACCCGCGTATCGGCTACCCGGACTCCTACCTGCCCGAGGGCTACCAGGACACGCCGGACATGCTCGACCTCGCTCGCCGGGTGACGCGCAACGACATGGAGATCCAGCTGACGCTCCATTACAGCGACTACTGGACCAACGGCCTCATCCAGGACATCCCGAGCGAGTGGCGGGACGTCACCGACCTCCCCGACGACCAGGCGGTCGCCGCGCTCGAAGAGTATGTTCGCGACTACACCCGCGAGCTCATGCTCGACATGAGGAACCAGGGCACCGTCCCGGCGTACGTCTCGCTCGGCAACGAGATGCAGGGCGGCATCCTCTTCCCGTACGGGACGACCTCCTCCGAGCAGGGTTGGGAGAACCTGGCCCGCTTCCTGCGCGCCGGGTACGAGGCCGTCAAGGAGGTCTCCCCCTCGACTCAGGTGATCCTCCACCTCGACGACGCGGGCAACATGGACAAGTACGAGTGGTTCTTCTCCACAGCCGACGCTCATGGCATCCCCTACGACGTCATCGGCTCGTCGTACTACCCGTTCTGGACCCGCAAGGACATCCCGACCGTCTGCGCGTTCTTCGAGCAGCTCCACGAACGCTTCGGCAGGGAGATCATGGTGATGGAGACGGGCATCAACTGGAATCCGGTCACCCACGAAGGTGTCGAGGGGCAGCTCACCGACAACGGCCCGGTGCCGTACCCCGAAACCCCTCAGGGGCAGGCGGACTTCCTCACCGACTTGTTCAGGCAGCTCAGGGAGGTGGAGGACGGGGCGGTCATCGGTGACATCTACTGGGACCCGGTCATGATCCCCGCGCCCGGAGTGGGCTGGGAGGTCGGGCAGCCCAACTTCGTGAGCAACACCACGCTGTTCGACTTCCGGGGCCGGGCGCTGCCCGCGCTGCGCGCCTACCGCACGGCGTAAGCCTCGGCGCCGACCCCGCCCCCTGTCTCAGGGGCAGGGTCGGCGCACGTGCTGGCGCCCGGAACCAGCGCCGCTCCGTCAGGCGTGCGGGCCCGCGAGTGCGGCGGAGGCGTACGCGGCGGGTGAGGCGACGGCGGAGCACGGGGCGCTGAGCACCGCCCCGTCGTTCGGGCCGGGCTCCTCCAGGCCGAGCGCGGCGGTCGTCACGACGAGGCTGCGCCCGGTCAAGCAGACGCTGGAAGGCTGCACGGCCGGCACCTCCACGATCTCCAGCAGTCGCCCGTCGGGGGCGTACCTCCTGACCTGGCCGGCTCCCCAGATCGCCGACCAGACGCAGCCGTGCGTGTCGACCGTCATGCCGTCGGGGCTGCCCTCGTCGGGATCGACGCGGAACAGTGGGCGGCGGGCGGACAGTCGGGCGGTGTCGGGGTCGACGGTGAAAGCCTCGACCGTGCCGAGGGCGCTGTCCGCCAGGTAGAGGGTGTGCCCGTCCGGGCTGACAACCGGTCCGTTGGGGATCGTCAGGCTGTCCAGCACGGTGGTCACCGTGCCGTCGACGTCCAGCAGGTGCAGGGCACCCGACCCCGGTGTCGCCTCGTATGCCATGGTGCCCGCCCACATCCGCCCGGTCGCGTCGCACACCGCGTCGTTCATGCGCTGTGCGCCGCCCGCCCGGTGTGGCAACGGGAAGTCCCGAAGGACCCGGCCGGTGGAATCGAGCACGGCGAAGGCCATACCGGTCGCCGCGAGCCACCCCGTCCGGTTGCCGGTCAGCACCAGGGGGGCGACCGCGCCCAGGGGTTCTGACAACTTGGCCAGCTGGACCAGTTCGCCCCCCGGGGCAGGCGGCAGCCGCAGCAGCCGGCCGGTGAGGATGTCCACCAGGACGACGGTGCCGCCGGGCAACAGCCTTGGCCCCTCACCGAGTTGGAGCCGCTCCGGAGTGACGGGCCGGAACGGGCCGATGTCCGAAGGTCCGTACACGGTCATGGGAAACCTTTCGCGGAAGTCGGGGGAAGAGAGCACGGATCGGCGCGCCAGGGCCGGCCGGTCAGCGCACGGCGGCCCCGGGCGCCGCGTCGAGAAGCGGGAGTTCGTCCCGGTGCGGCAGGCCCTCCCAGTCACCCGCGGTGGCCACGGCGAACGCGGCCGTGGCAGTGGCGCGTCGCAGCCGTCCCTCGGGCGGCAGGTCGTCCAGCAGGGCGGAGAGGTAGCCGGCGCTGAACGCGTCGCCCGCGCCCACGGTGTCCGCCACGGGCACCCGGCGGGCCGGGGCGCGCAGTGCGGGTTGGCCCCTCAGATGGAGATCCGCGCCCTCGGCACCTCGCTTGACCACCACCTCCCGCACCCCTGCCAGGAGTAGTACCTCCACCCGCTCGGCCTCCTCGGCGCCGTCCCCGCCTGCCACCAGTGGCAGCTCGTCGTCCGAGGCGATCACGATGTCGACCCAGGGCAACAACGGCCGCAGGACCGAGGCGGCCCGCTCCGCGCTCCACAGGCGGGTGCGGTGATTGACGTCGAGGGACACGGTCCAACCGTGCTCCGCGGCGTGTTCGGCGGCCGCCCGCACGGTGGCCAGCGGGTCGGCCCCCAGGGCGCAGGTGATGCCGGTCAGGTGCAGGACGCGCGTGCCGGCGTCGAGTGCCGGCCTGACGTGTTCGGGGCGCAGGTGGGATGCTGCCGAGCCGGCGCGCCAGTAGTGCACGCGGGCCAGGTCGGCCACCCGTCGTTCGCGCAGCATGGCACCCGTTGGAGCGGTGTGGTCCAGGCTGGCGTGTGCCACGTCCACCCCTTCACCGCGCAGCGTCCGCAGCACCATCCGTCCCGGCTCGTCGGCGCCCACCCGGCCGGCCCAGCGCACCCGGTGCCCCAGCCGTGCCAGGCCCACCGCCACGTTGGACTCGGCACCCGCCACCGTGGGCCGGACCGGGTTGCCCACCGCAAGTGGTCCTTCGAGTTGCAGCGAGAGCATGGTCTCGCCGAAGGTCAGCACCTCCGCGGGCTGGACGCTCATGCGTGGTCCTCCGCCTGGCACAGTGTGCGGAACGCCCGGGCACGCTGCCGCAGCGCGTCCGGGTCCCCGCCGTCGGCAGCGTCGCCCAGCAAGGGGGAGCCCACGCCGATCGCCACGGCACCGGCCGCGAAGTACGCCGGTGCGAGTTCGGCGTTCACACCTCCCACCGGCACGAACGGCACGTCGGGTAGCGGATCGCGCAGCGCCCGCAGATAGCCGGGGCCGCCCAGGGAGGCGGGGAACAACTTCACCGCGTGGGCGCCGGCGCCCGTGGCCGCCACCGCCTCGGTCGGCGTCAAGGCACCGGCCAGTACCGGCACGCCCAGGGCGACAGCCCGCTCAAGGCCCCCGCCCAGTGCGGGAGTCACCATCCAGCTCGCCCCCGCGTCCCGCGCGCGCAGCGCCTCCTCCGGGGTGACGACCGTCCCGGCCCCGATGACCGCGGCCGGGCCCGTCTCGCGTATCGCCCGGCGGATGACCTCGACGGCCCCGGGCGTGGTGAGCGAGACCTCGATGAGCCGTACGCCTTCCTCTGCGAGGGTCACGACGCTGCGCAGCGCCGCCTCCTGGTCGTCGCCGCGCACGATGGCGACCAGACGGTCGTGGCGCAGTACGCGTGCGAAGTCACTGTGGTCCGGCATGTGCTGTGCTCCGTGGAGTTACTCGTCGGGGGAGAACCGGGTGGGCGAGGGGCGGAGGGTCACCACTCGGCGAACGAGCCGTCGGTGTGTCGCCACACCGGGTTGCGCCAGTCCGGCGCGCTTCCGTCGGCACGGCGTACCGCCGGCTCGTCGACCTCGATGCCAAGCCCCGGGCCCGATGGGCGCCGGATGTGGCCCTCGTCGAACCGGAACACCTCCGGGTCGACGACGTAGTCCAGGACTTCGGCCCCCTCGTTGTAGTGGATGCCGATGCTCTGTTCCTGGATGAGGAAGTTCGGTGTGCTGAAGGCCACCTGCAGACTGGCGGCTAGGGAGATCGGTCCCAGGGGGCAGTGGGGCGCCAGCAGCACGTCGAACGTCTCCGCGAGCGACGCCAGCCGTCGTACCTCGGAGATGCCTCCGGCGTGCGACAGGTCGGGCTGGAGGACGGCGATGCCCGCCTGGAGCGCGGGCATCGCCTCGGTGCGTGAGTAGATCCGCTCGCCGGTGGCGATCGGGACCGGCGACGCGGAGACCACCTCGGCGAGCCGGTGCGTGTACTCGGGCAGGACGGGTTCCTCGACGAACAGCGGATGCAGCGGGGCGAGGTGGGGCAGGACGCGGCGGGCGTTGGCGGCGGTGAACCGGCCATGGAAGTCGAGGGCGAAGTCGCGTGCGGGGCCCAGTGCCTCTCGGGCGGCGGCGGCCCGTTCGACGACTGCGGCGACGTCCGCGGCGGTGGCCATCCTGTTCATCCGCCCGCAGGCGTTCATCTTGACGGCGGTGAAGCCCGCTTCCACCTGTGCCTTGACGGCGTCGGCTATGTCGGCCGGCTCGTCACCGCCGACCCAGCTGTAGGCACGGACCCGTTCACGCACGGGGCCGCCAAGCAGCACGTGGACCGGCACGCCCAGTGCCTTGCCCGCGATGTCCCACAGCGCCTGGTCGAGGCCGGCGACGGCGCTGGAGAGCACCGGGCCGCCCCGGTAGAACGATCCCTTCGTCATCACCTGCCAGTGGTCCTCGATCCGCATGGGGTCCCGGCCGACCAGGTACTCGGCGAGTTCGTGGACGGCCGTGCGGACCGTGGCGGCCCGACCCTCCACGACGGGCTCGCCCCAGCCCACCACGCCCTCGTCGGTCTCCACACGGCAGAACAGCCAACGAGGCGGGACGGCGAACGTCTCAACGCGAGTGATCTTCAAGGGATGACTCCAAAGGCGGGTGGGGGTTGACCGGGGTCCGGTGTGCTCGGACACGGCTCACGAGGAGTTCTTCAACACGCTCCAGCCGCCGTCCACCACGAGCGAAGCCCCGGTCACGAAGGAGGCGTCGGCACTGAGCAGGAAGGCGATCGCCGCGGCCACCTCCTCGGGCGCCCCGAGGCGCCCTGCGGCGGTCTCCCGGGCGGCCGCCCGCCGGTCCTCCTCGGCGATACCGTCCCAGGCCCGAGTCAGGACCGGGCCCGGCAACACACTGTTCACCCTGATCCGGCCGCCGTACTCAACGGCCAACTGCCGTGCCAGCCCAGTGAGTCCCGCCTTGGCCGCCGCGTAGGCGGGCCGCCCTGGCAGGCCCACCAGGGCATGCACCGAGGAAACCAGCACCACACTGCCGCCGGTCGCTTCCAGGTCGTCGAGACAGGCGCGAGTGCCGAGGAACGAGCCGGTGAGACTCACGCCGAGCTGCCGGTTCCACTCCTCCGCGCTGGTCCGGTGGGCTGGGGCGATGCGGACGGTGTAGGCGTTGCTCACCAGGGCGTGGACGGGCCCGAAGGCCGAGCTGGCGGCTCGCGCCGCCGTGGCCCAGGAATCCTCGTCCGAGACGTCGCAGTACTGGAATCGCGCGTTGCCACCGGCCTCACGGATGGCGGTGACGACGTCCGCGCCCGACTCCTCGTCGATGTCGGCGACGAGGACGCCGGCTCCCTCGGCGGCGAGCCGGCGGGCTGTGGCGGCGCCGATGCCGGAGGCGCCGCCGGTGACGAGTGCGCAGCGGCCGGCCAGACGGGGTGTGAGGGGCAGGGGCGCGGGAGGCACGGGCGAACTCCTGTGAGGCGGGCGGAAACGACTGACCAGATTAAATATTAATTATTGCGGGATGCCAAGGGACGCTGATGGTCCACGGCCTTGCTGTAGCTCCGTCACGATGCCGGTGGCACGGCGTACCGCGCGGTGAGCCCGCCGTCCACCCGCCAGTCCGCGCCGGTCACGAAGGACGCGGCGGGCGAGGCCAGGAAGCACACGACCTCGGCCACTTCCTCGGGTGTCCCGATGCGGCCCAGCGGGTGGGTGCCGAGGACGGTCTGTTCCATCGCCGGGTCGGAGTTGCGGGCCAGCCACTCGTCGACCAGTGCCGTGCGGATCCAGCCGGGACTGACGGCGTTGACCCGGATGCCGTGGTGAGCCACTTCCAGGGCGGTGCTACGGGTGAGACCGATCAGGCCCGCCTTCGCCGCCGCGTAGGGGAAGTAGCCGGCGCTGGTCTGGTCGGCGTGTACGGACGCGATGTTGACGATCGAGCCGTGGCGTGCCTCGATCATCGAGGGCAGGACGGCACGGCTGAGCAGCCACGCGCTCCTGAGGTCCACCGCGAACACCGCGTCCCACTCGGCGACGGTCATGGTGACGGGGTCCGCATAGGAGTTCCGGCCCGCGTTGTTGACCAGCACGGTCGGCGGGCCGAGGCGCTCGCCGACGGTCGTGACCGCGGCCGTCACGGCTTCCTCGTCGGTGACGTCGGTGTGCACGAACACCGCACCCGCTCCCAGCCTGTTCAGGGCGTCGGCGACATCCTGGCCTGTTCGATCGATGTCGAGGATCGCGACGGCGGCACCCTCGCGGGCGGCCACGGCCGAGATCGCGGAGCCGATCCCACCGGCGGCGCCGGTGACGAGGGCGACCTCTCCGGCGAGCCGGCCGAGCTTCGCTCCTGGGCCTGTGCTCTGGTTTTCGCTCATGTGTGGGCTTCCGATTCGGGGGCGCTGGTTGGGTCCGGGTTTCACCAGTCGGCGAGGGCGCCGTCGGCTTGTGCGAGGTCGAGCACGGGCTCGGGCTGGTAGGGGTGCGTGCCGGCGACCTTCTCGTCGATCTCGATGCCCCAACCAGGTTCCGTCGGCGGATGGACGTGGCCGTCGGTGATGGGCAGCCCGCCGCGGACGACATCGTCACGCCAGGGAACGTCCGAGCGCATGACCTCCTGGATGAGGAAGTTCGGCGTGGCGAAACCGAGGTGCTGGTTGACGGTGGTGGCGATCGGGCCGAGCGGGTTGTGCGGGGCGAGGGGGACGTGCCATGTCTCCGCCATGGCGGCGATCTTGCGGAGCGCGGTCGGACCGCCGACGTGGCAGACGTCCGGCTGGAGGACGGCACAGGCGCGCACCGCCAGGTGGTCGCGGAATTCCTGGAGCGAGATCAGCCGTTCGCCGGTGGCCACCGGGAAGGGCAGAGCCCGGGCGAGATCGGCCATCACTTCGGGGTTTCCCGGCTGGCAGGGCTCTTCGAAGAACCAGGGGTCGAACTCGGCGAGCGCTCTGCCGTACATCAGAGCGCCTGCCGCGCTGGTGCGTCCGTGCAGGTCGACCATGAGCTGGATGTCGGGGCCGACCGCGTCGCGCACCGCCCCCATGACCTCCGCCGCGGCGCGGATGTCGGCGGTACCGGGCAGTCCGGTGCCCATCGGGACGGCGAGGATCTTCAGGGCGGTGAACCCGTCCGCGACGCTCTTGCGCGCGGCTTCGGCGAATCCCTCCCCGCTGGCGGCGCCGTAGACGACGGAGGAGTCACCGCCCCCTAAGTGGTCGTACATGCGGAGCCTGTCGCGGACGAGGCCCCCGAGCAGTTGCCAGCACGGGACGCCGAGGGAACGGGCCTTCACGTCCCAGAGGGCCTGGTCGATGCCGGACAGGGCACTCATGGTGACCGCGCCGCCCTGGAAGAACTGGCCGCGGTACATGAGCTGCCACAGCCGCTCGGTGTCGCACGCGTTCCTGCCGACGAGCGTGCCGCCCAGGTCGGCCACGGCGCCGACGACGGCCCGGGTCTTCCACTCCAGGGTCGCCTCGCCCCAGCCGACGAGGCCGGGTTCGTCGGTGACGACCTTGACGAAGACCCAGTTGCGGAGCCCGGCGTTGACGACGTGGGTCTCGACGGCCGTGACGCGGGTCATCGCGCTCCCCCCAGCAGGACGCGGCTGTCCCAGGCGCTGAGGCGGAGGGCGCCGGTGTCGCCGGGGCCGGTGAGATCCCGCACGGGCTCGGGGGCGTGGAACTCGACCGGCTCCCAGCTGTGGTTCGCGACGAACCACAGCCTTCGCCCGTCGGGGCGGACGGAGCTGGTGACGCGTACGCTCGCGGGAACGTCCCAGGCATCGGCCGGGGCGGTCGCGCCGCGTTCCTCGTGCGCCCAGCGCAGGATCTCGGCCGCGGTCTCCCGGTCCGGCAGCGTGCCGACCCAGGTGATCCTGCCCTCTCCGTGTGGGTGAGTGGTGATCGCGGGGGATTCGCCGAGGAAACGGTCGGAGTAGTGGGCCAGGGCCGTGGCTCCTTCGAGGAGCAGCCCGTCGGCCCATCCCTCGGCGTGGGCGCCGGCCGGCAGTCTCAGCTCGGGGAGGTCGGTGCTGGTCGCGGCCTGGAGCGGTACGGGCCTGCTGATCGTGCTGAATTCCTGGTACGAGACTCCCGCCGGTCCGCGGAGCAGACCGGGCTGGCGGGTCCAGCGGGCCCGTGCCCACTGATCGGCGTAGCCGGTGCGGAACGTGACGACCACGTGGGCGCCTTGACGGGCGTGCTCGACGATCTTCTCCAACAGGATGTCGTCGGCGATGTAGAGGGCAGGAACGACGAGCACCTGATGCTCCGTCCAGTCCGAGTCGGTCTGCACCACGCGGACCTGGAGCCGTACGTCGTGCGCGGCCTGGTACAGCCGGCTGAAAACGCGGTGGTAGGTGGAGCTGTCCGGGGTGGAGGTACCGGGGACGAGGAGGGCGGGCTGGAACTGCAGTGCCTTGTAACTGTCGCGGGAGTAGAGCATGGCGACATCGGCGTCCGGCACGCTGTCGCGCCAGCTCGGCGCGAGCTTCTTCAGCTCGGCCCCCAGCTCGGCGACCTCGTCGTAGATCCGACCGGGCTCCAGGTCGTGGCCCAGCACGCTGCCCCAGTAGGTCTCGGCGCCGTAGTGCAGGGAGTGCCAGTGCCAGTAGGCGAGCAGGTCCGCACCGCGTGAGGCGAACAGGTGCGCGGCCAGCCGTAGCTGCCCGGGGAACGGGACCACATTCGTCGAGTGGTCACCGATGGAACCCGCCTGGGCCTCGGTGATCATGAATCGTCTGCCGGCCTCGCCACCTGCGCCGTAGGCCATGTCGGCCCTCCACTGAGGGACCCAGGCGCCGCTGTCGGCCGCCCAGAACGGGCGGGCCGGCATCTCCTCGGGGGGTGGTTCCGGCAACTCGAGGGCGCCCTGCATCGGGTAGTAGATGTTGATGGCCGAACGATCCATCGCCCGCATGAGCGCCCGTGGATCGGCGCCGCGGTTGCAGTGTCCGCCCACGACGTCGTGCGTGACGAACTGGTCCCGCGCTATGTGCTGGCGGAGCAGGTCGCGTTGCCAGCTGAGGAACTCCGTGGAGAGCGACGCCTGGAAACGGTCCCACTCCAGTTCGTATCCCGGGTTGGAGTTTCCGTCCGGTGTCCACAGGTCCTCGATCTCTGACAGCCGGTGGCTCCAGTAGGTCAGGCCCCACTTGTCGTTGACGCCGTCGACGCCGCCCAGTTGTTCCGCCACGTGGCGGCGGAAGCGGGCGACGACGTCGGGGTTGTGCAGGTGGTGCACGCCGATCTCGTTGTCGACCTGGAAGCCGATGACTCCTGGGCGTCCGCCGAACTCGCGGCCGAGGGCGCGGATGATCCGTTCGGCGTGAAACCGGAACGCGGGGTGGGTGAAGTCGATGTTCTGCCGTCCGCCGAAGGGAACCGGGGTGTCCGTGCGGACGTGGGCCATCACCTCGGGATGGGCGCGCGCCAACCAGGGCGGTATCGCATAGGTCGGCGTTCCCACGATGATCTCCAGGCCCCGGTCGTACGCCGCGTCGACGACCCGCGACAGGGCCTCGAAGCCGATCTCGCCGTCGCGCGGTTCGTACGAGGCCCAGGTCGACTCGCCGACTCGGATCACGGTGAAGCCCGCCGCGATCATCAGGTCGAGGTCACGCTCGAGTCGCTCGTAGGGCTGGTACTCGTGGTAGTAGCTGGCGCCGAATAGCACGCGTATCTCCTGTGTGGTCGGGCGGGCATCTGGCGTCCGTGGCCCCTCAGGGGGCCGGGCGATGCGGTGGATGTTGCGCACCGCGGGCTGTCTCGTGCGGGTGGCAGCCTGCCTCAAGCTTTCTTCTTAAAATACTAATTAATGTCTAGCTGAAGAGGGCGGATCGGCGCAAGGGGGTCCCGTTCGCTCGGCGGCGAGTCGCCCGCCTCGCGGCTGGGGCGAACTCGATGCGCAAGGGGTTCACTATTCGGAAATTATGATTTAACTTGCGTCCATCGATGACGCCGGCCTGCCGGACAGGCCGACCTGGGCCCGGCGCCGAGGCAAGGAGACCGATGGTGTACACGTTGACCCTGCGCCCGCCCCTGGAGCCGCTCGTCGGCCATCTCAGGATGGGCGAGCCCGAAGGGCAACCGGATCGGATCGTCGCCACCAGCACCCACCTCTCGCGCGGCGGGCGCCCCTGGTTTCCGGTCATGGGCGAGATGCACTTCACCCGCTACCCCCGGGCCGGCTGGCGGGAGCAGCTGCTCACCATGCGGGCCGGGGGGATCGATGTCGTCGCGACCTACCTGTTCTGGCACCACCACGAGGAACGCCGGGGCGAGTTCCGGTTCGACGGCAACCGCGACATCCGCGCGTTCGTCGAGACGGCCGCGGAGTGCGGCTTGGACGCGGTGGTGCGGATCGGCCCCTGGGCGCACGGCGAGGCCCGTTACGGTGGCTTCCCGGAGTGGGTTCAGCACTCGGGCACCCGCACCCGCTCCGACGACCCGGCCTACCTCGACCTCGTCCGGCCCTACTACGCGCGGATCGGCGCGGAGCTTGACGGGCTCTACCACGCGCAGGGCGGGCCGATCGTCGCCGTCCAGATCGAGAACGAGCTGTACGACCAGCCCGAGCACCTGCGCACGCTCAAGCGGATGGCCCAGGAGGCCGGGATCACCCCACCGTTGTGGACCGCGACGGCCTGGGGCGGCGCGGACCTGCCCGCGGACGAGTTCCTGCCGCTGTACGCGGGGTATCCCGAGGCGCCATGGGACGACGCCCATCCGGGATGGGCCCGACACAACAGGCGGCACTTCTTCTTCACGGCCCTGCGCGACGACCACACCGTGGGCGCCGACCTGCGCCGCCTGCCCAGCACGACCGCGGGGCCGGACCTCGACCGCTACCCGTACGCGACCTGTGAGCTCGGCGGCGGCGTCCAGGTGACGTACCACCGCCGGCCCCTCGCCCCGCCGGACGACGTGGCCGCGCTGGCGCTCACCAAGATCGGTTCCGGATCGACCTGGCAGGGCTACTACATGTACCAGGGCGGCTCGCACGTCACCGACGCCGCGACCACCATGCAGGAGTCGATCGCCACCGGCTACCCCAACGACCTGCCGGTCGTCAGCTACGACTTCCAGGCCCCGCTCGGCGAGTACGGCCAGGTCCGCCCCAGCTACGAGCTGCTCCGGCTGCAACACCACCTGCTCGCGGCCGCCGGCGAGCGACTGGCCCCGATGGGACTCGTCGAACCCGCCGACGGCCCCCGAGGCCTCGACGACCGGGAGACGCTGCGCTGGGCCGTGCGCACCGACGGGACGTCCGGGATGCTGTTCGTCAACACCCACCAGCCCGGCGGGGAGACGCTGGCGGCGCACCGCGGCGTCCGGTTCCGGCTCGACGGACAGGACGGACAGGAGGGACCGCTCGAACTGCCCGTCGATCCCGTCGACATCCCCTCAGGCGCCTACTTCGCCTGGCCCTTCCGCTGGCCGCTGCCCGGCGCGGCGACCCTGGAGTCGGCCACGGCCCAACTCGTCACCGTCCTCGACGACCTGGTCGTGCTGACCCGCACCGCCGGCATCCCGGTCGAACTCGTCCTCACCGGCGTCGACCCGGCCTCGGTCGCGGGCCCGGGCGTCCTCGTGGACGACCTCGGCGCCGGCCGCACCCGGATCCGGGTGCCGCACCCAGGACCGGACGCGCTCATCCGCCTCGACGCGCTGCGGCTGCTGGTCCTCGACGAGCACACCGCCCGCCACACCACGGTCGGCGAGCTGTGGGGAGCGCGTCGGCTGGTCGTCGGCGACGGTGTCCACGTCGTGCCCGATGGGCAGCTGCTGCACATCGAGAGCGGCCCCGCCGGCGGCACCCTGCTGATCCATCCGGCGCCGACCGGCACCGTCGTCCTGGCTCCGCCGCTGGCGCTGCGAGACACCGGCGAGAGCGGGATCTTCGCCCGCTTCGCGGTGGAGGCGCCCACGGCCGTGCCCGGGGTCGAGCTGGTCGAGCTCGCGGCCGCGAAGGGGCCGGCGCCGCAGCGCATCGGAGGTCCGCTGAAGCGCGCCGCCGCTCCCACCGCCGGCGACTACGCCGGCGCCGCCGCCCACCGCGTCGAGTTCGACCGTGCTGCCCTCACCGCGGCCCACCGGCTGCTGCTGCGGCTCGACTGGGTCGGTGACGCGGGCCGCGCGGAACTCGACGGCGCCCTGATAGCCGACCAGTACTGGAACGGCTCCCCTTGGGAGATCGACCTCACCCGGCACCGGGAGGCCCTGGCGAGCGGCGCGGAGTTGGTCCTGCGGCTGCTCCCCTTCGATCCCGCCGCGCGGATCCACGTGCCCGACCATCTGCGCCCCGACGAGGTCACCCTGCGTCTCGACGAGGCCCGGCTGGTGCCCGTCCACCGTGCCTCCGTCGGGATCGGTGCGTCGTGAGCGGGCCGAGCCGACGCCGCTTCCTCGCCATGATGGGCGGGATGGGGGCGCTCGCCACCGGGTGCGCGACCGCGGCGCCCGCCGAGCCGGTGACCGACGGGGCCGTCGGCCTCAAGCTGTGGACCCACGACCCGAGTTACACCGCCACCTTCCAGGCCGCCCTGGGCGACCGGACCATCATGCGCGGATCGGCGTACACGCCCTCCCTCGAGGTGACCGCCGCCTCGGGATCCGATCTGCTGACGCGGACCATCACCCAGTTCATGGCCGACGGCTCCCCGCCCGACCTGCTCGGCATCATCATCTCCGAGTTCCCGCGGGTGATGAAGGGCGACCTCGCCGAGTCGCTGTTCCTTGACCTTTCGGAGATCGCCGAGCCGTTCGGCGACGATCTGCTGCGGCGCGGGCCCTACAGCCTGAACGGCCGCCTCTACGGCCTGGACTCCGACACCTCGATCTCCGTCCTCTACTACCGGCCCGACGAGTTCGCCCAGGCCGGGCTCCCGACGGACGCGGCCACCTGGGACGAGATGCTCGACATCGGGGGCCGGCTCAACCAGGCCACCGGCAAGTCGATCGGCATGGTCTCCAACGGCGACAACACCTCGCTGTACAACACCTACCTGCAGTTGCTGGTGCAGCGTGGCGGCAGCCCGTTCGACGCCGAGGGCAACCTCAGCATCGACACCGACGAGTCAGTCGAGGCACTCGACCTCATCCAACGCGGCGTCGCCAACGGCTCGTTCCTGGTCGTCGGGGACCCCTACGGCGCCGCGGCCGGGGCCGCCATCAAGTCCGGCCTGCTCGTCGCGCTGACCATGCCCTCGTGGTACCGGGTCTACGGCCTCGAGGCCAACGCCCCGGAACAGGCCGGGCAGTGGCGGCTTCGGACGTTGCCGCGCTTCAGCGGCGGCGGCCATATCGCGTCGGCGCTCGGCGGCACGGGCTTCACCGTCTCCGCCGTCAACCCGGGCCGCGAGGCCGCGCTCGACCTGCTGCGCAGGGTCTACCTCACCCCCGAGGGGCAACTCCTCCGCTTCCAGACCGGCGGATTCCTGCCCACCCTGCGTTCGCTCTACACCGAGCCCGACTTCACCTCCCACCGCGACGAGTTCCTGGGCGGTCAACAGTCCTTCCAGGAGTACGCCCGGGCGGCCGACGACCTGCCCGAGTTCTTCCTCTCGGAGAACAACGAGGCGCTCGTCGTGGCGATCGGCGCCGCGATGCTGGGCCTCTACGACGGCGACCTGACCCCGGCCCAGGTGATCCAAGAGGCCACGGACTCCTACCGCCGACAGGTGAGGTCCTGATGAGCGTGATCGACACCACCGACACCAGAGCCGCCCCGGCGGCCGCCCCGCCCGCCAGCGCACGACGCGCGGCACGCGCCCGGACGTGGGCGCCCTACCTGTTCATCTCCCCGTTCTACGTCCTGTTCCTGCTCTTCATGGTCGTCCCGATCACCATCGGAGCCTTCCTCAGCATGACCAGGTGGTCAGGGGTCGGAAGCCCGGAGTGGGTCGGATTCGACAACTACGCCCGCCTGTTCGACGACCCCAGCTTCTACACCGCCGTGTTCAACACGACCGTCTTCACCGTCGGCACGATGTGCGTCGTCCTGCCGCTGTCGCTGATGATCGCCCTCGCCCTCAACGCCCGCGGGCTCAGGTTCCGGGACTTCTTCCGCACGGTCTTCTTCCTGCCGGTGGTGGTGTCCCCGATCGTCGTGGCGCTGGTCTTCGGCCTGTTCTTCGACCAGCAGTTCGGCCTGGTCAACGGCCTCACTCGGGCCACCCTCGGCAGCCCCGGCATCGCATGGCTCACCTCCCCGTTCTGGGCGAAGGTCGTCGTGATCATCCTGGTGCTGTGGCGCTGGACCGGCTACCTCACCATGTTCTTCCTCGCCGGCCTGCAGAACGTCGCCCACGAACTGCACGAGGCCGCCCAGCTCGACGGCGCGGGCCCGATCCGCAGCTTCTGGAGCGTCACCCTCCCGCAACTGCGCCCGGTGACCGCGTTCATCGGCGTCACCGTCCTGGTGTCCACGGCGCAGATCTTCGAGGAGCCCTTCCTGTTGACCCAGGGCGGGCCGGGTGAGGCCACCATGTCGGTGGCCCAGTTCATCTACCGCGCCGCCTTCCAGCGACAGGAGCTCGGCTACGCCTCGGCCGCCGGCGTGGTCATGTTCGTCGTGGTCTTCCTCCTGGGGCGGATCGCGATCCGAGTGTTCGGAGCGGGAGAGAACCGATGACCACGACCGCCGCCGCCCCGCCCACCACGCCGGTACGGAACCCGCGCGCGATCCGCCCCGGCCGCCTCGCGCTCTACACCGGACTCGTCCTCGCGTCGGCGTGCTGGCTGTTCCCCCTGGTGTGGGCCCTGTTCTCCTCGTTCAAGCGACGCAGCGACATCTTCGCCTACCCACCGAGCCTGCTCCCGCCCGACCCGACCCTCGACAACTACACGGCGCTGTTCGACGGACACCCCTTCTGGCAGTGGTTCCTGATCTCCACCCTGATCGCGCTCGCCTCCACCATCATCACCGTGCTGGTGTGCTCGATGGCCGGGTACGGCTTCGCCAAGTACCGCTTCCGGTTCCAGAACGCCCTGTTCAACGTCATGTTCAGCTCTCTCGCGATCCCCTTCGCGGTCATCGTCGTGCCGCTGTTCGTGTTCCTGGCGCGGACCGGAACGGCGGACCCCTGGTTCGCGCTCGTCGTGCCCTGGGTGGCGCCCGCCTTCGGCATCTTCATGATGCGCCAGTTCGTCGAACAGTCCGTCCCCGACGAGATCCTCGACGCCGGCCGGATCGACGGCGTCGGCGAGGCGGGCCTCTTCTGGCGACTCGTCATGCCCCTCCTGCGCCCCGCCATCGCCGCGCTCGCGGTATGGAGCTTCCTCAACTCCTACAACAACTTCCTCTGGCCGCTCATCGTCATCGGCGACCCGGACACCTACACCCTGCCCCTCGGACTACAGGCGATCTTCGGCGCCGAGGGCCGCCAGTACGACATCGTCCTCGCTGGATCCATGCT
Source organism: Streptomyces mayteni (assembly GCF_054783955.1). Classification (NCBI taxonomy): domain Bacteria; kingdom Bacillati; phylum Actinomycetota; class Actinomycetes; order Kitasatosporales; family Streptomycetaceae; genus Streptomyces; species Streptomyces mayteni. The sequence goes on from NZ_BAAGPR010000003.1 coordinate 96,256, forward strand.
CGCCGCGATCCCGTCGATCCTCGTCTTCGTCGCCCTTCGCAAACAGCTCATCGACGGCCTCAGCGCCGGCGCCCTCAAAGGCTGAGACACCTCCACCACCCCGGAGCAAGGAAAGATGACCTACACACCCGTACCACTCCCGCCGCACCTGCCGGATCGCCTCACCATCACCCTGTGGGACTTCAGCTGGTACACCCGCACCGGCCCCGGCGAGCCCTTCGAGGACCTCGACCGCGCCTTCACCGAAGCCGTCGAACGCGGCTACAACACCATCCGGATCTGCGCCATGCCGTACCTGATCTTCGGCTCCGGACTGTCCGGAGAGACGGAGTTCGGGCCACTCGGCGGGGAGTACGCCCAGGGCACCCGCTGGTACGACGTACGCCACCGCGTCCGACTCGACCCCAGGGCCCACCTGCTCGAACTGCTGCGCGCCGCCAGGCGCCACGGGGTCGTGGTGATCCTCTCCAGCTGGGAGTACCAGCAGAGCAGCTCCTTCGCCGGCGACCGGCGATGGTTCGACGCGCTGATGGCCGTCGACCCAAAGGACCGCCCGGTCCGGCTGGCCGACACCCTCGCCGACGCCTACGAACTCGCCGAAGCCGAAGGGCTCGCCGAGGTGATCGCGTTCGTCGAACTCCACAACGAGGTCCAGGGCGGATACCTCACCGAAGGCCTGCCCGGCCGCGAACCGGCCGTGGTGGAGCTGCGGGAACGCCTCGAACGCGGCCTGGCCCGCTTCCACGAACGCCAACCCGCCGTCCCCGTCACCGTCAACTACGCCCGCGTCCCCCTGGACACCTTCCGCGGCATCCCCGAGAACATCGACGTCGGCGTCTTCCACCCCTACGTCTACGGAGTGCTCGACGAACTCGTGGTCGGCTACGGCCTGCGCTCGACCGACGGCGGCTTCGACGAGGAGCGCGCCCGCGCCGACCTCATGCGCCCCGGCGCCCCGCCCTTCGACCAGTGGCGGCCGCCCGCCGAGGACGCATGGCGGCTGGAGGCCACGATCGTCGGCAAACCGGAGATCTACGTGCACGACTGGTGCGACGCCGAGGCCTGGGACCGCTTCCTGTACGAACGGTACGGCGAACACCGCGTGTCCATGCTCCGCACCCTGGACACCTGGATCTCCGCGGCCGCCGACCTCTGCGCCGGACGCGGGATCCCCCTGGTCTTCGGCGAGGGATGGATCGGCTACACCCCACTGACCGGCAACTTCGAGGAAGGACCCGTCGGCGCGGAGTTCTGCCGACAGGCCGTCCGCCTCAGCGCACGGGCCGGAGCCTGGGGCACCATCGTGTGCTCCAACGCCGCCCCCCACCACCCGATGTGGAGCGACATCGTCCTCCAACGTGAGTGCAACGACCAGTTCTCCGGGACCGAGGTGTCGGCAGCACGATCGTGAACTCACGACGACGCCGAACACCGGAAGGGCGAACCTCGGTTCGCCCTTCCGGCGCGTCAGGCCGGGAGTCGAGCGCCGAGCAGCCGGCGGACGTTGCCGGCGAAGACCGCCGCGCGCTGTTCCTCCGTGAGCTCCATGGCGAGCACGTCGGCTATGCCCGAGCGGATGTAGCCCGGCCCCTTCTCCGGGTCGTAGGGGGAGTCGCTGCCGAACAGCACTCGCTCCGGGCCGAAGAACTCCAGCGCGCAGCGCAGCGCGTGCGGGGCGCCGAACAGGGCGGTGTCGGCGTAGAACATCTTGAAGTACTCCAGTGGCCGCTTGGTGAGCGGATAGCCGGTGACGTCCTCCCGCTGGTGGTCGGGGGTCCGCGAACCGAGCTGGTCCCAGCCGGGTCCGACCCGGCCGGAGAAGTGCGGGATCATGCTGCCGCCGTGGTGGATGAGGAGCTTGAGGTCAGGGTGTCGCTCCAGGACGCCGCCGAAGACGATCCGTGCCATGAAGGCCGACAGGTCGTACTCCCAGCCGAAGGTCCACCAGATCTCGTACCGGGAGCGCTCCTCCGCCGGATAGTCGGGCCAGGAGGAGTTCCGGCAGGGGTGGACCTGGACCAGCAGGTCGAGTTCGGCCGCGCGGGACCAGAACGGCTCGAACCGTGCCTCGTCCAGCGGGTGTCCGCCGACGTGGGTGTAGATCTGCACGCCGACGGCACCCAGGTGGTGGACCGCCCGGTCGAGTTCCGCGACGGCGGCGTCCACGTCGTTGAGCGCGACGGCGGCGCAGAAGCCAAGGAAGCGGTCGGGGTGGCGGGCGACGAGCTCGGCCAGCCCGTCGTTGCCGATCCCGGCGAACTCGGCCGACACCGCGGGGCTGCCGAAGTCCTCCACCGGCGGGGCCGCGAGGTTGACGATCTGGCGATAGCCGGCGAACTCGTCCATCTGCCGGAACCGCACGTCGAGATCGACGAGGGCCGGGATGTTCATGATGCGCTTGCGCAGGTTCGCCACCGCGGGCACGCCGTCCAGGGCGAACAGGCGGTCGGCGTACTCGCGGGGCAGCAGGTGGCAGAAGGCGTCGATCTTCTCGGCGGTGCGGGACACGCGGTGACCTTTCGGGAGGCCGGGGGAGAGGCGTCACACCGGGGCGGCGGAGGACTCCCTCGGTATCAGGGTGGGGGCGTAGACCTGGGAGGTGCCCGGCCGGCCCTCGATGGCGCCGACGAGCAGGGCGACGGCGCCGCGGCCAATCTCCCGCAGCGGGACCCGGACACTGGTCAGGGGCACGGGCAACCTGGCAGCCAGCGGGGTGTCGTTGTACCCGACGACGGACAGCTGATCCGGAACGGAGAGCCCCAGCCGGCGGGCGGCGGCCAGGACGCCGACCGCCGTGTTGTCGTTGACGGTCATCACGGCCGTCGGTCGATCGGCGGCCGGCCTGGACAGCAGCTCGGCCGCGACACTCTCGCCGCTCTCCATGGAGAAGTCCGAGGCGACCACGAGGCGTTCGTCGACCGGCAGGCCGGCCTCGGTGAGCGCCTGGCGGAAGCCCGCGACCCGGCCCACGGCGTTGGAGGCGTGGCCGGGGCCGGCGACCACGGCGATCCTCCGGTGCCCGAGGTCGATCAGGTGCCGGGCGGCGAGGAAGCCGCCGAGCCGGTCGTCGCCGACGGCCGCCGGGCCGCGGCCGTCGCTGCGCAGGGCCAGCGCGTACGGCACCTCGCGCGAGGTGAGTTCGGCGATCAGCTCCCGGCCGGTGTCGAGCCTGGCGGTCGTCAGGATCAGACCGTCGACCATGCGGTCAAGCAGCAGCCGCCCCTGCTCCGACTCGACGACCGGATCGTCGTGCGTGGTGGCCACCAGGGCGTGCAGGCCCTGTTCGCGGCATGCAGCGGCGATCTCCTCGTACAGCATCGCCATCACGGTGTCGGTCAGGCGCGGGACGATCACGCCGATGGTCCTGGTGCTCTGCCGGCGCAGACTGGCGGCCGACGTGTTGGGGGTGTAGCCGACCTGACGGGCCACCTCCCGGATGCGGGCCGCCGTCTCGCTGCGGGAGAAGGGGTTCCGTTCATCCAGGGCGCGGGAGACCGTCGACTGGTTCACCCCGGCGATCCGCGCCACATCGGCCATGGTGGGCCGTCGTTTCGCGTTCCGCCTCGTACCCCCTTGTGCGGTCAAGGGCCACCTCTCTTCTCGGCCGGGCTCGGCTGTCCCCGCGAATCTTTCCTGGTGCAGACGGGTTGACGATGCCCGTTGGACGGCCACATGATGCATTCGTAGGCGCAATCGTATGCATAGCCAGCATGGCATGCCGATGCCGGAAGCGACAAACCCCCGGTGGCAATTCCCAGAGAGGTGCGGTCCATTGTCGAACCCATCCGTCCGATCACTGGGAACCGGGCGAGTCCGAAAACGCATCCGGCGGGATGTCGCGATCCTCGGCGCGTCCCTCGTCCTCGCCACTGCCCTCTCCGGCTGCGGCGGGGGCGGCACCGACACCTCCTTCACCGTCGCGCTGATCGAACCCGACATCACCAGCGTCCCGTTGCTGGCCGCCATCGAGACGGTGCGGCAGCAGGGGTACGACGTCTCGGTCCAGGAGGCAGCCGAACCGGAACTGGCCATCGAGGGGCTGGTGCGCGGCGACTACCAGTTCTCCGCCGAGTCCACCAGCCCAGCCCTGATCGCCATATCCAAGGGAGCTCCGATCCGCATCGTCGCCGACGTCATTGGCAACCAGTGGGCGGTCTACGGGAGCGACCAGCAGACCAGCTGCGACCAACTGGACGGCCGGCCGTTCGGGATCTTCAGCGAGGGGGCCGTCGCCACGGCGATGGTCCGGCAGTGGGTGGAGCACGAGTGCTCCGACGGGGCGCGCCCCGAGTACCTGACCATCGGCGGCTCGGATGCCCGGGCCCAGGCGCTGCTGACCGGGCAGATCGACGCGACCGCCCTGGAGTTGACCGATGCCATCACCCTGGAGCGGAACGCCAGCGGGGAACTGCCCCGCCTTGCCGACTTCGCCGAGATCTTCCCCGGGCTCCACCCACAGACGGTGTACGCCAACGAGGACTACCTCACCGGTCACCCGGAGGCCAGTCAGACCTTCGTCGACGCGCTGGTCGCCGAACACGCACGGATCAACACCGAGGACGGCTACCTCGCCGCGCTCGTCCGCCGCCATCTGCCCGACGCCTATGCCGACTACGACGACGCCTCGCTCGATGAACTGGCCTCCCGCTATGTCGACGCCGGGCTCTTCGACGCGGGCGGGCTGACCGAGGAGAGCGTCCAGGACACGGTCGACTTCTTCGCCGATGCGGGAGTCATCGGCCCGATGCGGGCCTCCGATGTCGCCGACCTCAGCTTCGTCGACCCGGAGAATCCGAGCGACGGGGAGAACTCATGACCACGACGCATCCCGCCCCCGGCAGCTGGCTCACCCTGCTGCGCGCCGCCGCCCGATCCACCCTGCCCTACCAACTGCTGACCTTCGTTGTCTTCGCCGTGGCCTGGGAGCTGTACGGGCGCTACCAGGGCGGCATCCTGCTTCCGCCGTTCTCCGAGACGGCCGCCGCCACCATCGAACTGCTGGGCGACGGGGAGCTGTGGCGCGCGCTGTACCTCAGCAACCAGGCGCTGGTGCTCGGCTTCGCGGCCTCCGTGCTGCTCGGCGTGCCGGCCGGACTGCTGCTCGGTCGCTTCCGGCTCGTCGAGCGCTACACCGACATCTACCTCAGCATCCTGCTGGTGACGCCGATGGCCGGCATCATCCCCCTGCTGGTGATGTCGGTCGGCTTCGGGCTGGCTTCCCGCGTGATCCTGGTGACCCTGTTCTCCGTCGTCATGGTGATCGTCAACGCCCGAGCCGGCATCCGGGGGATCGACCCCTCGCTGATCGAGATGAGCCGCGTACATGGGGCGACCGAGGCACAGATCTGGCGGCGGATCCTGCTGCCCGGCGCGCTCCCAGCCATCATGACAGGGATCCGGCTTGGCCTCGGCCGCGCCATCACCGGCATGGTGATCGTCGAACTCCTCATGGTCTCCGTCGGATTCGGCGGCCTGATGCTCGAGTACCGAAGCCTGTTCGAGGCCCCGAAGCTCTACGCGACCATCGTCGTCATCCTCGTCGAGGCGCTCGTCCTCATCGCCATAGCCCGCTGGATCGAGCGCCGCGCCACCCCGTGGGCGGCACCCCAGAACTCCCCTAGGAGCACGTCGTGATCGAGATCCGAGGCGTCACCAAGAAGTTCACGGGACGGGAGGGCAGCCAGGTCCACGCGCTCAGCGACATCGAACTCGTCGTCGGCGACAACGAGTTCCTTACCATCCTGGGCCCCAGCGGTTGCGGCAAGACCACCCTGCTGCGCGCGATCGCCGGCCTCATCGACTGGGACGAGGGCGAGATCCTGGTGGACGGCGCCCCGGTGCGCGGCCCTGGCCCCGAACGCGCCATGGTCTTCCAGAACTTCGCACTGCTCCCCTGGGCGACCGTGCTGGACAACATCGCGTTCGGCCTCCAACTGCGCGGCGAGGCCAAGGCCGTCCGGCACGAAAAGGCGAGAGAGCTGATCGAACTCGTCGGCCTCGGCGGCTTCGAGTCCCGGCTGCCGGGCGAGCTCTCCGGCGGCATGCAGCAACGGGTCGGCCTGGCCAGGGCGTTGGCCATCGAGCCCCAGGTGCTGCTGATGGACGAGCCGTTCGGCGCCCTGGACGAGCAGACCCGACGCATCCTCCAGGAGGAGTTGCTCGGCATCTGGGAACGGCGCCGGCTGACCGTTGTGTTCATCACCCACAGCATGGAGGAGGCCGTCATGCTGGGCGACCGGGTCGTCCTGATGAGCCCCCGCCCGGGACGGGTCGCGGAGATCGTGCCAGTGGACATCCCCCGCCCCAGGTCCGCCCACGTCGACGACCTCGAACGGTCACCGGAGTTCACCGCCATCACCTCCCGCCTTTGGCGCAGCCTGCGCACCATGCACCCCGACCATCGGGCCACCGCGGCGGCGGGCGGCGCGCGGGAGGTGACCGGATGAACGTCAAGGCCCCCGCTGTCGCCGTCCGGCCGGCGCCCGCCCGGCGCGGTCGCGGCCTGGCCCGCGCGGTGAACCTGGCTCCGGCGCCGCTGGTGAGCCTGCTGATCGGGGCGGTCGTGTGGGAGGTCGCCGCCCGTCTCCTCGACCAGGCGTACCTCCCGCCCGCCGGTGCCGTGATCGCTCGGCTGTGGGAGATGACCGCGGACGGGATGATTCTCGGCAGCCTGCTGTCGAGCCTCCTCAACCTCGGCCTCGGCTTCGGTATCTCGCTCACCCTCGGCCTCACGCTCGGCCTGCTGATGGGACGCTACCGCGCGGTTGACGCCGCGCTCAGCGTCTACATGTACGCCCTGCTGACCGCGCCATCTCTCGTGTTCGCACCGGTGTTCTTCTCCCTCTTCGGGCCCGGCCGGGCGTCGATCGTCGCCGTGGTGGTGATGTACTCGCTGTTCATCATCGTCATCAGCACCGCCTCCGCCGTACGGGCCGTGCCCCGGCACCTGATCGAGATGGCACAGCTGTACGGGGCGAGCGAACGACAACTCCTCCTACGAGTGGTACTCCCCGCCGCCCTGCCGCTGGCGATGTCCGGAGTTCGGCTGGGCGTCGGCCGGGCCGTGACCGGCATGATCAACGGCGAGATGTTCATCGCCGTCGTCGGCCTCGGACGGGTCCTCACCCAGGCCGGAGGCCGCTTCGACAGCGAGAGCGTCCTAGCCGTACTGCTCGCCGTGATCACCGTCGCCTTGGTCGCCGTTGGCCTGGTGCAGTGGGTGGACCGCCGCCTGAACCACTGGCTGCCCGCCACCGCACGAGGCTGAACCCATATTCCTTCTGGGGTTCCGCCGGCCCTCAGGCCGGCGGAACTCACGGCCCTGCACGGACGTGACTACCCACTTCCAGCACCGCAAGCTGGGCCTGGAGAAGGAGGACGCGCTCTCGGGTCGTGGCGTCTCCTACTGCGCGACGTGTGACGGCTTCTTCTTCCGTGAGCAGGACATCGCGGTGATCGGTGGCGGCGACACGGCCATGGAGGAGGCCGTCTTCCTCAACCGTTTCGCTCGACGGTCACCGTCGTGCACCGCTGGGACACTCTGCGCGCCTCCAAGGCCATGCAGGAGCGCGCCTTCGCCGACCCCAAGATCAAGTTCATCTGGGACAGCGAGGTCGCCGAGATCGAGGGCACCGACGGCAAGCTCTCCGGGCTGTCCCTGCGCAGCACCCGCACCGGCGAGACCTTCGCGCTTCCGGTCGCCGGCCTCTTCGTCGCCATCGGCCACGACCCGCGCGTCGAACTGTTCACCGGCCAACTCGACCTCGACCCCGAGGGCTACCTCCGCGGTCGAGTCCCCCACCACCCGAACCAACATCCCCGGCGTCTTCGCCGCCGGCGACGCCGTGGACCACAGCTACCGCCAGGCCATACTGCCGCCGGCACCGGCTGCTCCGAAAGCTACCTCGCCGCCCTGGCCGACGCGGCGATGCTTCCCCGTCAGATCCATGAAGGACACGGCAGCCGTCTGACCCTGCTTGCAGGACCTCTTCACCGGGGAGTCGTGGTTGGCCTCCGCGCGGACGCCGTGTTGGGTTCGCCGATCCGCCACCGATCCTCGGGGGGCAGGCCAGGGCTGGTGGGCGATGGTCCGTCAGTGCCGAAAGTGATACGTGAGCAGACGCGAGTGCGCGTCATCCGCGGTCATGCCCAGGGCCTGGCCGATCGTTTCCCACGACACGTCGTCGGCAAGGACCGCGTGGGTGGCCCGGCGGCCGATGCGCTGGGTGGCGCGCTCCAGTACGGCGATCGCCTTCAACGCTGCCAAGGGCGCGTCGTCGGCCAACGCGCTCAACCGCATGTCGAGTTGTTCGAGTAGTTCCTCAACGCCGAGTGGGAGTGGCACCGATTGTGACCTGACCTCCTCAAGGTGCTGCTCCCAGTCGTCGTGCTGGGCCGCGATGTCCGCGTCACGAAGGTCGTCGAGACCGTCCCAGTCGATCGGGTAGCGGTTGGTGCCGCGCCACCCGCACGAGCAGGAGCCACGCAGGCTCGCCGCCCGCGGCGCCCCCAGGGAGCCGTCGTAGATCCACCAGTCGCTCATCTCGGCACCGCTGCCGCCACCGCTGCCGGCGTCGAAGTACACCGGCTTGGGTTCGCTGCCGTCGGGCAGAACGGCCCCCGGAGCGCCCTCGTGGGACGACCCGAACTTCTCGATTCGCCAGCCCATCGCTACTCCTCCTCGCTGGTGCGCCGACAACCCGCTACCCAGGGTGCTCTGGCGCGTCGCATGGCCGAGTCCCCCGACTGATCACGGTGGCGCTTCAGCCACGAGCATGCACGAGTGCGGGGGTGGGTGTCGGCACAACGTCGAAATCCGTACGGCTGCCACTACTCGGCGCGGGATTGGATGAGCCGCCAGAGGCGGTTCCAATCCACGGCCGTCCTTGCGGACGGCCGCCACGTGGGCGGTAAGCGGCCGCCCACCACGGCGACCACGTTCCCACCCACGGCTGCCCTCGGGGACGGCCGCCACCCGGGGTGGCCTGGCAGCTGGGGCACTCGTGGTGTTCCAACCTACGGCCGCCCTCGCGGACGGCCGCCACGCCGTCCTCCGGGACGGCCGAGGGTTGGAACCTCGAGCTCCTGGTCACGGCCGGCGAGGGCCCGCTGGTGGCGGCCGTCCTCCGGGACGGCCGAGGGTTGGAACGGCCCGGCTCCCTCGCGGTCACCAGCACCCAGGGGGTGGCGGTCGTCCTTCGGGACGGCCGAGGGTTGGAACAGGGAGCGACGGCGACGGGGTGATGGCGCTGTCAAAGACCGTACACGGACGCTGGGTCGGGGCTCAGCGCGACAGCGTGGAGAGACTGAGCGCGAGGTGTGCGGACTCGGGGTGGTGGAAGTCGGAGTGCGCGCCGGCAGGAAGCATGCGGCTCACGCGTCCGCCGCGGAAGCGCCAGCCGGCGTCAACGTTGACGATGCGGTGGTCGAGCAGGTTCCGCGCGTACGGCTCGTCGACCGTGAGCAGTCGGGTGTGAAAGGGATGCACTGGTGCTGTGCCGGCTCCGGAGTGGCCGATGCCGGGGGCGCCTTCCGCCCGCAGGTGCCAGAAGCCGGTGGCCCGGTCCCAGCGGGAGTAGGTGAGCACCAGTGGTCCCCGCAACGGGGCGGCCGGCGATTCGTCGGACCGGAACAGTGTGGGGAAGAGGACATCGAAACTGTCGCGGGGCGCGGCCATCTGGAAGACGAGCGCGCTGTCCACGGTGAACGGACGCCGTGGGTCCACAGCGTTGCTCCAGCTCAGCACGCGCGGCAGCTGGGTCGGCTCGGCCGCCCACTGCACAGCTTCGCAGAGGAACCGGCCGCCGAAGGAGTGGCCGAGGAGGTGGAGATACTGCCCGTGCCGGTTGGCGAGCACCGCCGGGTCGGCGGGGTTGGCCCGACACACGTCCAGATAGCCCAGCAGATGCCCGAGGACGTGGGCGGCCTGCCCAACGCCCGGCGTACTCATCGCGTGGGCCCGATCGCGGATCCGACGGTAACCGGCGAGAGACGGCAGGCTGGAGGATGGCCAACAGATGACCAGGCACCAAGGGCGGTAGCCGCCCGAGAGGTCCGGATACATGTCCGGTCTGGCGGTGACCAGGCTCCTGGCCTGCCCGAGTAGGCGGGTCGCACTGCGGACGGCGCTGTCTGCGGCGGTCTGCCAGCCGTGCACGTAGACGTAGAGATCGGTGGCACGCTCCGGAACGTGCAGGTGGCGGGCGAGATGCTCGGCGACCCGGTCCGGCGGGACGGGCGCCGCGCTGCCCGGGGCACGTAACCGGCCCTTCTCGTCCAGGTGGATGACGGTCGGGGTGACCGTCGCGCCCCGCCCCAGCGCGGACGAGGACTGCTTCACAGCACGGTCTCCAGCCGGCTGTCGATGCCGCAGTACACCGAGTAGGTCAGGGCCAGCGGGTTGTGGAACCGGTCGGTGAACTGCTGGGCGAGCGCCATGGCGATCTCCCCGGCGGTGCTGTCCCCGGTCAGGTAGCGATCGAGGAACTCGAAGGCGTATTCGGACGCGAAGAGTTGGGGGATTTCAATCTGCGGCCCGAGCACCCCGTCCGCTCCCAGGTTGACCAGCGCGCTGCCGAGGTGTTCCAGCCCGGGCTCCGGAGATGTCTGGCCGGAGTGGCAGGCGTTGAGCAGCACGAAGGGGTGGAAGAACGCGTCGGCGGAGTCGACGTGGCGCCGACGTTTGCGCTCCATCAGGGCGGCATCGATGGGCTGGCTGTCGGAGAGCCGGACGGCCAGGTGGGGGTGGGGGGAGCCGTTGTCGACGAAGGCGCCGTGGCACCAGAAGTACATGACATCCTCGTCGAGCACCGGCTCGGCGAGCGCGCCGAGCAGCCCCTCCGAGTGGGTACGCACGGTGAGTTGGGAACGCTCCTCGAGTAGTTTGCGGACGTCGGGGGCGCGGCCGACGGTGTCGAGGGTGGAGTCGGTATTGAGGCTGGTGACGGGGAAGGGGCGGCTGGTGGCTTCGACATGGATGGCGGGGTAGGCCGAGGCTCCGGTCTGCTCCACCTGGTGTCGGTAGCCGAGGAATCCGTGGTGGAGGGGGTGCCCTTGCGGCGGTGGCACCGCGAGCATCGGCCAGGGCAGGTGGAGGTCCGAGTCGAAGGAGACGCGCAAACCCTCTTCGCTCGCGAGGATGTCGGTGAGGTAGGCACGGAATCCTGCCATCTCGCGCCCGGTTCCGTCTAGCAGGCGCTCCAGCAGGTACTGGCCCTCGTCGGCGAGCTCAGCGGTCAGGCGCCGGGCCTCGTCGGCGTGTGGCGAGAGGTCCATCGCCTCGCTGAACGGGTGGCCGCCCACGGGCATGCCCTCCGCGTCGACCGGCTGGTAGCGCACCAGCTTGTCCCGCCAGATACTGCGGAGCCGGGCCGCCAACTGGAGGATTTCGGCCGGTGGAACGTCGAGATAGGCGTGGTGAGTTCCATTTTTCGGGGTGCGTTGCGTGGGGCGGTACGCGGATATGTGTAGCCGGCCCGGGTGGTGCTCGCGGAGCGTCACTATGAGATCGAGGGGGCCCCGCTCCCAGGCCGGAGCGTTCTGGTCGCCTCCGTGTGGGGGAAAGGCAGTGAAATCGAGCGAAGGATTGTGGAGTACGTCGACCACCAACTCTTTCGCCACCTGCTCAGTTCCTCCTGCGGTCGGCTGGGTCGAGGACGTGCTGCGGCCTGCCCGCCAGCACGTCGATGTCAGTCTGCAAGTCCTGGAGCACGACGCCGAAATCGCGGTCGTACACGGTGAAACGCAGGCGGTGCGCGCCCGGTTCCGACGCCGTGAAGACGAACTCGGCGGGCTCTCCTCCGGAGACGTACTCCGCCACCGGCGGCTCGATGGTGGCGGCGGAGCGGCTGGTGGCGACGAGGAGGAGCAACGGCAGCTCCGGCGCCTGCGGTTCCGTCGGCGGCCCGGTGCGTTCCAGACGGAGCCCGATGCGCACCTCGTCGCCGACGCGCACCTCGTCGGCCAGCAGTGTGAGCCGGGTCATCCAGGCGGGACGAAGTGGCGCGAGCTGCTGCCTGAGTGCCCGGACTCGGGGGTGGTCCGGGCCGAACACCCGCTGCCAGTCCACGAGCAGCCGCGAGTCGGCGGCGGTCGCCTCCCGCTGCTCGCCCGCCGCGGCGCGAGCCAGGACTGCGCCGACACGGCTCTCCAGGGTGTCGGGGTGGCGTTCGCCCAAGATCTGTGCCCGGCCGGCGGCGACCGCGCGGAACAGCGCTGCGGCCCGTGCCCAGTCCCCGGCCTGGCCGTACGCCCGGGCAAGCGCGTCGATGGCGGTGGGATGGTTGCGGTCCTGGAAGCGCGCCTGGTAGGCGATCACCGTGGGCAGCGCGTCACGGCCTCGTTCGTGCGCGGCGGCGACGCCCGCGGAGGTGTCCGGGCAGCCGAGACCAAGGACCCGGGCGCGCTCGGTGATGGCGGCCTCGAAGAGCCCGATCGCCCGCTCAATGTCGCCGGCCTGCTGACAAGTGTAGGCGAGCCGCTCGCGGCTGGCGACGGTCTCCTCGTGGTCGTCGCCCAGCACGCGGGCGTGATTCGCGAGGAGCGCCTCGCAGTGGGAGACGGCGAGTTCGGCCTCACCTTGCGCGATGGCGGCGAGGGCGAAGGCGCCGCGGGTGCCCAGGGTAGCCTTGTGGTCGGGGCCCTGGACCAGGGCCCGGTCGGCGGCGAGCCGCTCGTAGAGCGACTTCGCGCGCTCGTGTTCGCCGGCGGCCTGGTAGGCCAGGGCGAGGTCGTAGCGGTTGGAGAACATGTCGGGGTGGTTGGGGCCCTGCACGCGGACGCGATCGGCGACCAGTTCCTCGAATCCCCGGATCGCCGTGACGTATTCCCCGGCCAGGTAGCGTGTGAACGCGAGTTCGCCGCGGCACCTGAGCGTGTCCACGTGCTCCGCGCCCTGCACGCGCTCGAAGTCGGCGAGCAGCGCAATATACAACTCAACGGCCCCCCGATAGGCCCCGGCGCGCCGGTGGGAATAGGCCACTCCCAAGCGGGTGTCGAGGGTGTCGCGGTGATCAGGACCGAACACTCTGGCCCAGTCCGCCGCCACCTCCTCATACAGGGGCACGGCACGGTGGTGGTCACCGGCGAGGCTGTGGGCGAACGCGAGCCACTCCCGATCGATGAGGACCATTTGGTCGTCCGTGCCGTGCAACCGCTCCCGGTCGGCCACGAGCTCCCGGCGAAGCCGCACCGCCCGGTCGTGGTCGCCCGCATCCTGACAGGCGAAGGCGAGATTCGCCCGGCTTGTCAAGGTCGCATCGTGGTCGGTGCCTTGCACTCTGGTGCGGTCCGCCACGAGCGCCTCGAACTCGGGCACCGCCGCCTGGTGCTGCCCGGCCAATTGCCGCGCGAAGGCCAGGGCGTTGCGGCAGGCGAGCGTCTCGAGGTGGTCCGTGCCCTGCACGCGTGCGAAGTCCGCGAGCAGGGCCTCGTACAGGGCGATGGCGCGCCGGTGGTCACCTGCCGCACGGACGGCCACCGCGTGTACCCGACGGATGTCGAGCACGTACGGGTGCTCCGCGCCAAACACCCGGGTGTAGTCGTCGACCAGCTCCTGGTAGAGGGCTACGGCTCGGCGATGGTCTTCTGCCTGGTGGCAGGTATAGGCGACGTTGGCCCTGCTGATCAGCGTGTCCTGGTGATCTGCCCCCTGCACGCGGGTGCGGTCAGCGGCCAGGGTCTCGAACTCTCGCAGGGCATCCGCATACCGCCGCGTTTCCAGCCACGCTCCGGCGAGGAGGTCCCTGGTGTCCAGCGTGGCACGGTGGTTCGGGCCCTGCACACGGAGTTGGTCTCTCAACAGGTCTTCATAAACCCGGATGGCTCGGGTGAGATGCCTGGCCTTGCGGCAGGCGAACGCCAGATTACGGCGCTGGGCGAGCGTCACGGGATGGTCAGGGCCGAACAGCCGGACGGAGTCGGTGACCACGTCCTCGGAGAGCGCCACCGCACGGAGGGTGTCGCCTGCCTCTCGGCAGGCATAGGCGAGATTAGTCCGGCTGAGCAACGTGTTCAGGTGATCCGCCCCCTGCACGCGGGTGCGGTCGTCGACCAGTGTCTCGAACTCCCGTAACGCGCTCGACAGGTCTCCGGCAAACCGCCTGGTGAATGCGAGGCCGTTGCGGCAGGCGAGCGTGTCGAGGTGGTCAGCGCCGCGCACCCGGGTGATGTCAGCCAGCAGCGCCTCGTAGCCCTCGATGGCCCGGTGGTGATCGCCTGCGGCCCGGTATGCCTCGGCCAGATTGCTTCTGGTATTGAGCACGTCCGGGTGGTCGACGCCCTGAGCGGCGATCCGATCCTGAACCAGTGCGTCGAACAGCCCTGCGGCCCTGCGGTGGTCGCCTGCCGCCTGCCAGGCATGGGCGAGTTCCCCCCGAGCGTCGAGCACAGTGGGGTGATGTGCCCCGTTGAGGCGCACACGGTCCTGGAGAAGTTCCTCGTATTGAGCGATCGCCTGGCGGTGACGGCCCGCGTTCCGGCAGGCCAGGGCCAGCCATGCGCGGGCGCCCAGGGTGTCGGGGTGGTCGGGCCCGTACCAGCGCACGTGGTCCGCGACAAGCGCCTCGAAGCCGCGCACAGATCCGGCGGAGTCGCCGACGAACTCGCGGGAGTAGGCGAGGCCGGTGCGGGCGCCCAGGGTGTCGGGGTGGTCGGGCCCGTACCAGCGCACGCGGTCCGCGACGAGCGACGTGAACTCGGCGACGGCGGCAGCGTGCTGTCCCGCGAGCCGACGGGTGGTCGCCAGCCCGTGCCGGCTGTTGAGCGTCTGAGGGTGCCGGTCTCCCAGTACCCGGACACGGTCGGCGACGGCCGCCTCGTACCAGGCGAGCGCCCGAACGTGGTCGCCGGCCGTTCGGTAGGCGTAAGCGACGCTGTCACGGACCTCCAGAGTGGCCTCGTGATCCGGTCCCTGGGTCCGGCTGCGGCGTGACACCAAGGCCAGGAACAGCCGGACGGCGCGGGGGTGTTCCCCGGCCGTCACGCACGCGTGGGCGAGGCTGTCGCGGGCACCCAGGGTGGCTGGGTGGTTGGGGCCCTGAACGCGGGTGCGGTCGGCCACCGCCTTCTCGTACAGCCCGATGGCACGCGGGTGATCGCCGGCGGCTTGGAGCGCGTAGGCGAAGTTCTCCTGATCGGTGAGTGTTCCCGGGTGGTCGGCGCCCTGTACCCGCCGGCGATCGGCGACCAGCGCCGCCAACTCCCGGACCGCGTTCGTCGTGTCCCCGGCGCACTGGTGCGCGTAGGCGAGGTCGTTGCGGCTGTCGAAGGTGTCGGAGTGGTCGGACCCCTGCACCCGGGTACGGTCGGCCACGATGGACGTGAACCCGGCAATGGCCGATTCGTAGTCCTTTGCAGCCCGGTGAGCGTGCGCCAGCCAGCCGCGGCTGGTGAGGGTGTCGGGGTGAACGGGCCCGAGCACCCGCGCACGGTCGCCGATCGCCGCCTTGTACAGAGCGATCGCGTGCCTGTGGTCGCCGGCGGCTCGGTAGGCGTAGGCCAGGCTGTTGCGGCTGGTCAGCGTCGACGGATCGTCGGCGCCGAACAGGCGTGTTCGGTCGGTCACCACGGCCTCGTACTCGGCGACGGCCTTCCGGTGGTCGCCGGCCATCTGCCGCGCATACGCCAGGCGGTCCCGGCTGTCGAGCGTGTCACGGTGCTCGGGCCCCAACACCTGGGTCCTGAGTGTCACCACGACCTGGTACTCGGTGACGGCCTCCCTGTGGCGGCCCGCCTCGCGGAGTGCCGAGGCATACGCGTTGCGATCCGCCAGCACTTCGGGGGCCTCCGGGCCGCTGCGGCGCGTCCGGTCATCGATCAGCTCCCGGAGCAGCGTGACCGCCCGCCACGGATCGCCGTCCTTGGCCTCCGCCACCGCAAGCGCGTGTCGGCTGTCGAGGGTGTCCTGGTGGTCGGGGCCGAGTAGCAGCGCGCGGCCGTCCACTACCGCCTGAAGCAGCCTGATGGTCAGGGTCTTCTGGTCGCGTTCGGCCAACTCCTCAGCCGCCCGTTGGTAGAGCAGCACCGCGCCTTCGCGGGGGCGCCGACCGATCGGTCGAGTCGCGGCCAACGCCTGGATGTGCGGCAGCAGTTCCTGCCAGCGGGCCTGTACCGCACGCTCGGTGCGCGGTCCGTCCGGCAGCGCCCGGATCATCGCGGACTCCGCCCAATCGCGGGCCACCTGCGATGACGAAGCCTCCGCTGCCTGGGCCGGATCACGCAACACCGTCTGCACGAGCCGGTGGACCGTCACGGCCCGCTCGGTGAGCGTGATCATGTTGTAGTCAGCGAGCAGCCGTAATGCCTCGTCGACGCGCGCGGCATCCATCGTCGGCATCGTGAGCGCATCGCGCGGCACCGCCTCGGGCGCGTACCAGGCGAGGGCGTGGAGCAGGGTGGCGGCCTGCGGGTCGGTTCGCTCGATGGCGAGCAGCGTGGTCCGCCAGATCCTGGCGATGGTCCGGGTGGCGTCGGTCGTCCCGGTGGTCGTGTTGAACACCGTCGCGGGGGTCGCCGCCAAGCGGGCACGGTAGGCGGCGAAGGACACGCCGGTCTGGTGCAGGTAGGCACCCGCCTGCGCGAGCGCCAAGGGTAAGTGGCCAAGTGCCGCAGCCAGTTCGATGACCTCCAGCCGTTCGGCCTCGGTCGGCTCGCGGTTTGGCAGCGCCAGGCCGCACAGCAGCTCCGCCGAGGACTCCGCCGCCAGCACGTTAAGGCGCATCGGCGGCGCGCTGGTGTGCCAGCCGTCCGCGCGACGGCTGGTGACGAGCACATGGCCATGGCCGCGCAGCCGGCCCAGGTAGGGGGCGAGCGCGGCCGGATCCTCGGCGTTGTCGAAGACGATCAGCCAGCGGGGGTGTGCCCGCAGCCAGGCTAGGGCCCACTCGGTCTGCTGCTTCGGCAGCGCGGTGAGGGCCCACCCCGGATGCAGGAAGACGGCGAGGTCGGCTAGAGCCGAGTCCACCTGCTCGCGGCTCTCGGCCACGATCCACCAGACGAGTGGATAATCGATGCGGTGGGTGCGGGCGTAGCGCAGCGCGAGGGTGGTCTTCCCGACGCCGCCCAGCCCGTGGAGGGCTCGCGGCTGGGCGATGACGCCCTCGCCGTGGGTCAGCACCCGCCGGACCTTCTCCAGGTCGCCGGCCCGGCCGACAAAGATCTCAGCCGCGCTCTGGGGCAGGTTATCCATGCCGGGCGGCGGATTGATCTCGGCGGCGGCGGCGATGGCCTCCAGCGGCAGGCTGACCCGCTGTTCATTGTGAGGGTTGCCGGCGACGTCGCTGGTCGCGTGGGACCGACGCATGCCGACGGCCTCGTAGTCGGGCTCGTGAGTCACCTCGCGCTGACTCAGCCGCCCCGTCGTGATCACGTTGGCACCCCTCGGCCCCTGCATCCACGTGGATACCACCACGAAGCCGCCTCAACCGGCTGCCGACATCGTAGTCGGACCGCCACGAGCTGTACAGGCGGAAAATGAGGCGTCTCTCGTGCTCGACATGTGACGCCCGTATCGGCGCCTGAGTGACGCGACAAGTCATCGCGGCGGCCTGTGGGGCATTTGTGGGGTGGCGGCTGCCGAAAGAGGTAAAGTGCCTGGTCAGAGCCCTGTGCCGGGGAGACTGTAAATCTGCCGGCTCAGCCTACCCAGGTTCGAACCCTGGCGCCGCCACCCTCGCGAAACGGCCTCTGACCTGCGGAGACGCAGGTTGGGGGCCTTTTGTTTTCTCAACTCATGATTTTGGAAACCGAGTTGAAGGATGGTGTGCTGCGGTCCTGTGCTGTAGCGCCGTCTCGCCCGGTTGGTTCGTGTGCCCCCCAGGCGTTCCCCGGGTGAGCTTCACGGCATGCGGGGGCCCGGAGAATCCATGGGGAGGACTGTGGCGTGAACGCCTGGTAGGCCGTCGAAGGCGGCCTTGTCATCGGTGGTGAGCAGGGTGCGGGCGGTTGCGGCGGCGGTCGCGGCGATGATGAGGTCGTGGGCGCCTCGTGGTTTGCCCTGGCGGCGGACGTGGGCGAGGAGGCGGGCATGGATGACGGCGATGTCCGTGGTGTAGTCCTCGACGGGGATGAGGGCGCGTACTCCGTCGACGAACGCCTGTCGGCGTTCTCGCCGGGTGCCGTCCGCCAGTTCTACTCCGAACTGCAGTTCCGCGAGGGTCACGGCCGCGATGGTGACGTCGTCCTCGTCGTCGAGCAGGCGGGCGAGCCCGGCGCCGCCGCGCTCGGCACGGATGACGACGCCGGTGTCGAGGATCAGTCGTCGTGCCATGTCGCGCTCATCTCGTCGGTCACGCTCTCCCGGGCCGCGGTCACGTCGTCGGCGAAGTCCTCGTCGACGGGGTGGGTGGCCAGGAACTCCTTGATCGCGGCTCCGTTGCCGGCGTGCGCCGGAGAGAGGGTCGCCAGGCGACGCCCGCCGCGGGTGATCACGATCGTTTCCCCGTGCTCGGCGCGGTCGAGCACGGAGGCGAAGTTGCGTGCGACTTCTGTCGCCGTCATCGTCCTCATGGAATCAGAGTATCTGATTTCTCCAGCTCTCGAGGGTGAGACGTGCGGCCGCAGCGTGAGCTGAGGGCTAGTGCCGCAGTCGGCCTGTCACACAGTTGCGGCGGGTGGCATCCGCAACGAGAGCTGAGGGAGGTCCCTTCGAGGTGTTGCACATCACACTTCTTTGAGCCGGGGCGTCAGTCAGGTAGGACGACTGCTCGGCCTTGGTGAGGTCATGGTTCACGGACCGACAGATGTGCTGTATCGCCAGATCCGGGTCGGTGATGGGCATGCGCCACACGTCGACGTTGCCGTCGTGACTGGTGGCGAGGGGGTCATCTGCCGGGTCGAACGTGACGAGTTCGCTCGTGCCGTCCGCGAGGACGATATCGCTGTGTCCGGAGAACGTGTCCCACAGGTGTACCGAACTTCGGTTGCTCACAGTGGGCTGGCTCCGCCCACGCCGACAACTTCGAGATGCCGGGGCCGAGGCGTCCGAGGCGTTGGACCTGATGCAGTCCGGACGGCCCGAGAGGTCCGGGGACTCCGTCACCGGGGTCTGGTCGGTCGAGCACGGAGCGGGAGTCGGGCCCACGCCCGCCTGAGCACGGGGTCTATGTGGGCTGCCGGGGCTCGGCTTCTTCGGTGAGCAGGTCGACCCGCGCACGGCCGTGCTCGTCGCCGTCGCCTGCACGGTGAGGCGTCTCGACGGCCGGGGCGATGAGGACGGCGATCACCGTGCAGGCCAGCACGGCGATCATGGCGTTGCGCAGACCGTAGTGGTCACCAAGGAAGCCGAGGCTCGGCGGGCCGGCAAGGAAGGCTGTGTAGCCAACCGTCGCCACCAGACTCACCCGCGCCGTCTGGTCGGGTCCGGAGTCCCCGGCGGCGGACAGGGCCAGGGGGAATCCGAGCGAGGCGCCGAGTCCCCACAGGAGTACGGCCGTTCCCGCGAGCACGGCGTTGTCCGAGAAGATCACCAGGACGAGTCCGAGGGCGGCGGAGACGGCGCTGACCCGGACGATGGGTCCGCGGCCGAAGCGGTCGACGAAGACGGCGCCGCAGAACCGCCCCACGGTCATAGCCGCCGCGAACCCGGCGAAGACGAGGGAGCCGAGTGCCGGGTCGAGCTCGTGCCCGTCGACCATCAGCAGCGGCAGCCAGTCGTTGGCCGCGCCTTCCGCGAGGGCCATGGCCAGGATGATGACGCCGATCAGCAGCAGCCTGGTCTCCCGCCACAGCGGGGTGGCGGACGCGCCCGCAGAGCGTTCGGAGACGGCGGCCGTGCGGCGCCCGATGCCCGTGGGCACGGCGCGGAAGGCGAGTGCGAACGCCACGGCGGACCCGACCGTGGTCACCGCGAGATGCCAGTGGATCGGGAGGCCTCCCGCGGTGGCGGCCATGCCGGCGAGCGCGCCGACAACGGTGCCGAGGCTGAAGAAGCCGTGCAGCGCCGGCAGCACGGTGGCGCGGGTGATCCGTTCGACGTCCGCCGCGTCGATGTTGACGGCGACCTCGCCCGAGCCCATGCCGGCGCCGAGCGTGCAGAGGCCGGTGGCGACGACGGCGGCCGAGGACAGGGCGCTGCCTGCCGCGATGACCGCCGTGCTGGCGATCACCAGGGAGGTGCCGAGGCCGATAACGGGCCTGGTGCCGAAGCGGGAGACCAGCCGCCCCGAGGAGAGGATGCCGAGCATGGAGCCGATCGAGAGGCCGAACAGCACGAGGCCCATCTCGGAGGTGTCAGCACCCAACTGGTCCCGGACGTCCGGCGTTCGGGTCACCCAGGAGGACAGGGCGACGCCCGGCACGAAGAAGAAGGCGAACAGCGACCGCCGTCGTCGACGCGTGGCGAGGTCCAATGAGTTCACTGTGCCGTGTAGCCACCGTCGATGAACAGGTCCGTGCCGGTGATGTAGCTGGCCTCGTCGCTGGCGAGGAACAGCACGCCGTAGCTGACCTCCTCGGGGCGGGCGCCACGTCCCATCGGTGTCGCGGCGGCGAACGCCCGGTTCGACTCCGCTCCCTCCTCCTCGGCCATCGGCGTCATCACGAGTCCGGGCGACACCGAGTTGACGCGGATGTCGTCCCCCACGTACTCGAGGGCGGCGGCACGCGTCATCATGCGCACGGCGCCCTTGGACGCCTGGTAGGAGAAGGAGCCGGCCGCGCCCACGGAGCCGTTGATCGAACAGGTGTTGACGATCGCTCCGCCGCCCGCGCGGCGCATCGCCGGCACGACGTGCTTGGTACCGAGGAACACCCCCCGCTGGTTGATGGCGGTGATCTTCGTCCAGGCCTGGAGGTCCTCCTCGTCGGCGGCCTTCATCGAGCCCACGATGCCGGCGTTGTTGAGGAGGATGTCGACCCGCCCCCAGTGCCGCTCCGCGTCGTCGACCACCGCCAGCCAGTCGGACTCCGAGGTGACGTCCATGTGCCGGTACCGCACGTCGTGTCCGGCTTCGCGCAGTTCCTCGGCCACGGCCTCACCCGCGTCGTCGAGGACGTCGGTCATGAGCACCCTGGCGCCCTCGGCGGCGAACAGCCTGCTGTGCGCCTCGCCCTGGCCGCGGGCCGCGCCCGTGATGATCGTGACCTTGCCGCGCACCCGATTCATTCGTCCACCTCGCTCTTGGCAACGGCGGCACGGGATATGCCGCTCGATCTCCGCAAAGCGTAGAAACGCGTCGGCCACGAATCTGTCTCACATCGGGACAGTCGTCCGGGGCGTTGTGCCAGTTCAGGACAGTAGCCGGCGTCCCCCCGCGCATAGCTTCCGAGCGAGAACCGCGAGAACCGCGAGAACACGGTGTGCTCGGAAGGACGTTGGACGTCGATGGATACCGAAGAGAAGACCGACAGGTCGATCACGACGAACGAGGATCCGCGGGTTCGCCGGGGGCCGCGCGGTTTTCCGCTGCTGCCCGGCGGATACGGCCGCTCGGCGTATCACACGGGCGCGGCGCCGACCTACGCGCTGCGCGGCGCGGGGTACCGGCTCTGGGACGACCGCGGGCGCGAGCTCATCGACGCGAACAACAACTTCACCACCCTCGTACACGGCAACGCGCACCCGGCCCTGGTCGAGGCGGCGCGGCGCGCGATGGACGCCGGCTCCTGCTGGGGAATTCCGAATCCCGACGAGTGGGAGCTTGCCGAGCTGCTGTTGGCGCGGCTGCCGGGCCTCGACCAGGTGCGGTTCACGAACTCGGGCACCGAGGCCGTGATGTCGGCGATCCGGATCGCACGCGTCGTCACCGGTCGGGACGGCGTCGTGATGACCCGTGACGGCTACCACGGCTCCTCCGACGTGGCGCTGTGTGCCGGCGGCGCGCGGGCGGCGCGCGGCGTCCCGGAGTCCGTGGCACGTGACGTCTCACTGGTGCCGCTCAACGACGTCGACGCGCTGCGCCGGATGGTCGAGGAGCGGCCGGGGCGCCCTGCGGCGATCGTCGTCGACCTGTTGCCGAACCGGGCCGGGCTCGTCCCGGTCAGTGAGGAGTTCCTGCGGACCGCCCGCGAGCTCGCCGACCGGCACGGCATCCTCCTGGTCATCGACGAGGTGATCAGTCTCCGCCTCGGCGCGCACGGGCTGAGCGGGGAGTACGGGGTGATGCCCGACCTGCTGACCGCGGGGAAGCTCATCGGCGGCGGTTTCCCCGTCGGCGCGGTCGCCGGGCGCGAGGAGGTCATGCGGGTGCTCGACCCGAAGCGGCCCGGGAGCATCCCGCACTCGGGAACGTTCTCGGGGAACCCCGTCAGCATGGCCGCCGGGGCCGAGTCCCTGCGACTGCTCTCGGCGGAGGCCGTCTCCCGACTGAACCGGCTCGGCGACGACGCCCGACGCGTCCTGTCGGAACGCGTCGCACCCCTCGGTTGGGAGGTGCGCGGACTCGGGTCCCTGCTGCGCGTGTTCCCGGCGGGTGCGACCAGCGTCGACGAGCGCACCCAGCACCGGCTCTGGTGGGCCGCGTACGACCGCGGTCTGCTGCTCTCCTCGGCGAACCTCGCGGCGCTGTCGACGCCCATGACGGCCGAGGTGGTGGCGGACCTCGCCGACCGGCTGGCCGACGCCGTCACCTCGGTCGTCGAGACGGCCGACTGATCTCGCGACGTCCGGCCGGTGGGTTGTCCCAGATTGGCACGATCCGCCCCGGCTCCCAAGCAGGAACGTAGGGGAATGAAGACACACACAAGGCCCTTGGCGCCGACCGGAGACGCTCCGACATCGGTCGATCTTGTGCAGCGGGTGAAGCAGGCGCACCGTTCGTTCCCCTCGGGCGTGACGGTCGTGACGGCCCTGTTCGACGGACGTCCCGTCGGGCTCGCGGTCAACGCCTTCAGCAGCGTCTCGATGGATCCGCCGATGGTGTTGGCCTGCGTCAACTCCTCGTCGCGGTCGCACGCCTCGCTCTGCGACGCCCGGCACCTCGGCATCAGCATCCTGAGTCACGCCCAGTCGGCGGTCGCGGCGACGTTCGCCACCTCGGGCGGGGACAAGTTCGGCGGCATCGCCTGGCACCGGGGCCCGCACGGCGCGCCCGTGCTGGACCAGGCGTCCGCGGCCTTCGAGGTCGAGGTCGTCTCGCGGGTGGAGGCCGGGACGCACTCGGTCTTCTTCGGGCGCGTCGTCGGCGTCGAAACGAGCGACCGGCCGCCGCTGGTGTATGCCGCGGGCGGTTTCTTCGACGGCGGGCGCCTGCTCGCGGTCTGACGCACCCACCACGACGGTCTGAGAAGGGGAAGCACATGAGACTGGTCTCGTACCGGTCGGACGGCGAATGGCGCGCGGGCGCCGTGCTGGACTCGACGGTGTACGACGTCGATGTCGCGCTGTCGAGGAGCGGAACGCCAGGACTGGCGCGGCGGGCGACGACGCGGGAACTCCTACGCCGGCACGGCCACGCGCTCGGCGAGGTCGCGGATATCGTGCGGCGCGCGGCGGCGCAGCCGGCCGCCCGCGTCGGCGACGTGAGCGAGCTCCGTCTCGGCCCTCCGATCACCGATCCGGGAAAGGTGCTGTGCGTCGGCCTGAACTACGACGACCACGTCGCCGAGACCGGTCGCGCGCTGCCCGCACACCCCGATCTGTTCGCGAAGTTCGCCAGCTCCCTGATCGGGCCGCACGACGAGATCCGCTGCTCGGGCGTCACCGACAACCTCGACTTCGAGGGCGAACTCGCGGTCGTCATCGGCCGTGAGGGACGCGACGTGCCACCGGAGACGGCATTGGACCTGGTGGCCGGCGTGATGGTGCTCAACGACGTCACCGCCCGGGATCTCCAGTACCGAGGGACCCAGTGGCTGGCCGGGAAGGCGGTCGACGGATCGACGCCCTGTGGGCCGGCCCTGGTGACGCTCGACGAGGTGGGCGATCCGCAGCACCTGGAGCTCACGACCCGGGTGAACGGCGAGCGGGTACAGGCATCGAACACGAAGCACATGATCTTCCCGATCGCCGAGCTGATCTCCTACGTCTCCCGCTTCCTGACCCTCTCGCCCGGAGACGTCGTCTCCACCGGCACGCCGGAGGGCATCGGCGCCAAGCAGAACCCGCCGCTCTGGCTCAGGCCGGGCGACAGCGTCGAGGTGGAGATCGAACGCGTCGGCACGCTGCGCAACGTCGTGCGCTGAGGCCTCGGACCGCGGAGCAACCCATATCGGAACGCCGCGCACACGGCGGCGCACACCCTGGAGGAAAGCATGGACATCGGCCTGTTTCTCGTACCGTTCCGCACCCCGGAGACCGGACTCCACGAAGGATTCCAGTGGGACATGCAGGTCATCCGCTGGGCCGACGAGTTCGGTCTGTCGGAGGTCTGGGTCGCCGAGCACAGCACGATGCGGTGGGAGCCGGTCTGTAGCCCCGAGCTGTACATCGCCGCAGCGCTGCAGCAGACCGAGCGGATCGCCTTCGGCACCGGCGCCAATGTGCCGGGCAACCACAACCCGATGGCTCTGGCACATCGCCTGATGCAGCTCGACCACATGTCGAACGGCCGTCTGATGATCGGCCTCGGCGCCGGCGCGTACCCGACGGACCACCTCATCCACGGCAACACGAACCCGGCCGAGCGGATGGCCGAGGCCGTCGAGATCATGCGGGCCGTCTGGGAGCGGAAGGGGCCTTTCCAGTACGAGGGGAAGTACTGGTCGTTCGAGATCCCCGCCTATGACGAGATCCAGCAGGGCCCTTTCATGGAGCCGCTGCAGAAGCCGCACCCGCCGCTGCTCATGGCCGGCCTCAGCCCCGCGTCCCGCACGCTCACGCGGGCCGGCAAGCTGGGATACCTGCCGATGAGCTTCAACGTGGGCCGCGAATACCTCGCCGGCCACTGGTACCGCTACATGCAGGGAGCCGAGAGCGTCGGATTCGCCGCGGACCGTAACCAATGGCGCGTGGCGCACAACATCCTCGTCGCCGACACGGACGAGGAGGCGATGGATCTCGCCGTGAACGGCGCCATGGGCAGGACCTACCGTGAGTGGATGCTGCCCGGATACGCCCGCGGCGGCATGCTGCCGATCATGGTGCCCGAGCTGGGCGTGACGGACCCCGACGACGTGCCGATCGAATACCTCGCGGAGGAGAAGTGGCTCGTCGGCTCCCCCGACACCGTCATCAAGAAGCTTCAGCGTGACCTGGACGCGTCCGGCGGATTCGGGAAGATCATCAGCTTCACCTTCGACTACCTCGACCAGCCGGAGCGCTACCGGCGCCACTTCGAGCTGCTCGGCACGGAGGTCATTCCGCGGATCAAGGAGATAACCCACCACACCGAGCCGTTGGCCGAACTCGAGCGGCCCGCAGGCGTCGAGGACTGAGAGAGCGAGGCGGAAACGGTCGAGGAGCGTCATCCCCCGATTCCCCAGCGGCCGATCAGGGGGTGGGGCTCGTCGCCTTTCGGGCCGCGGGCGCTCTGTCCCACGTTGACACAGTAGTTCCGGCCTGCCCGTTCCTAGCCTCGAACAAGACGCCGTCACCGTGCCGTGACCGCCGAGGTGTGACCGTCCAGAAGAACCGATGAGGGAGCCCAGATGACCGCCGTTGACCACGCCGCCTTCGCGACCGACCTCGTCAGGCGCCGAGCCGGGGTGCCGGTCGTCGTACCGCACGTCGTCGGCGGGCGGGAACGCTTCGACGGCGAGCTGATCAGCCGCGAGGACCCCGGCGCGCCGTCCGTGACGGTCAGCGGCTGCCACGACGCGCCCGCCGAGCTGGTACGACTCGCCGTCGAGACCAGCCGCGCCGCCCAGCGTGACTGGGCCCGGCTGTCCCTGCTCGCCCGCATCGGGCACGTGCGCCGGGCCGTCGACCACGTCGCCGGGGCGATCGACGACTGGGCCGTGCGCGTGGCCCTGGAGATCGGCAAGCCCCACGGCGCGGCGCGCGCCGAGGCGCTCGAGGTGCTGGAGATCCTGCGCCACTACGTGGAGTACGCGGAGCGGCCCGGCGCCTTCGAGGACGAGCGGTCGGCCGATCCGGCCGGGCTCGCCAACGACTCGGTGCTACGTCCTTACGGGGTCTTCGGCGTCATCACGCCCTTCAACTACCCGATCGTGCAGGCGGCCGGGCCCACGATCGCCGCGCTGCTGGCGGGCAACGGCGTGGTCGTCAAGACCTCCCACCACGCCCCCTGGTCGGGACAGGCCGTTCACGAGATGTGCGCCGCGATGGACCTTCCCACCGGGCTCGTGAACCTCGTCCACGGTGCCGACGAACCAGGAAGGGCACTCGTGTCCTCCGATGTCGACGGCATCTCCTTCACCGGCTCCGTGGCGGTCGGCAGGTCGATCATCCGCGCCTTCGCGGACGGCCCCTACGCGCGCCCCGTCATTGCCGAGCTGGGTGGCAAGAACCCGGTGGTCGTGACCGACACCGCCGACCTGGAGCGGGCGGCCGACGGGATCGTGTTCTCGGCTTTCGATCTCGCCGGCCAGAAGTGCAGCGCGCTGTCCCGCGTACTCGTCACCCCCGGGGCACACGACCGGCTGGTCGAACTGGTCGCCGAACGGGCGGCCAGCGTCGTCGTGAGCGACCCCGCGGCCCTCGACGCGTTCGCCGGCCCCCTGGTCACCCCCGACGCGCTCGCCCGGTTCGAGCGGATCGACGGCGCGGCCCGTGATGCGGGCTTCACCGTCCACGGCGGCGCACGACTCGACGGCGAGGGCTACTTCGTTCGCCCCGCGGTCGTGTCGTCGCTGCCCGCGGACCACGAGCTGTCCACCACCGAGCACTTCCTGCCGTTCCTCACCATCAGCCGCCTCGCCTCGTTCGAGGAGGCCCTCCGGGCGGCGAACGCGACCCCCATGGGCCTGACCGCCGGCCTCTACACCGGCGACCTCGACGAGGCCGACGCCTTCCTGCACGGTATCGAGGCCGGCTGCGTCGACGTGAACGTGCCAGGGCACGCCACCACGGGCTGGTGGCCAGGACCACAGACCTTCGGTGGCTGGAAGGCCAGCGGCTCGACCGGCAGGCATACCCTGGGCAAGTGGTACTGGCAGCAGTTCGCCCGTCAGCAGGCCCGTAAGGTCGCCAGGGAGCTCGAGCACCTGCTGACCTACTGACTCCCGCGACGGGGCATCGCCGCCGCGGCGGACGGAGGAGGCCCGATGACCGCAGCTTTCGAGGGGGCGTCCCCCGCCCAGCCGTCGAGAGTGGGGGCGACGACCAACGCCGAGCTGTACTCGCTCCGCGAGCGTTTCGTCGCCGATCCCGCAGGCACTGACCTGGGCCGGCTGCGCCCCGTGATCGCGAGGTCATGGCGGCGCAGTCTGGCGTGCCGGGTGCGCCCGGGGGCGACCGTCTTTGACGAGATCACCGATCCGCAGGTCGACGAGCAGCTCCTGGCCTGCGCGGAGCCGGTGCTCACCGAACTGGAACGCATCTGCGCGGACACCCAGGGTTCCGTGAGCCTCACGGACTCCCAGGGCACCCTCATGGTCTTCCGCGGCGAGGCGGGTGTCGTGCGCTGGGCGGATCGAGCCTTCCCGACCTATGGCGGCCGCATGTCGGAGGACCTGATCGGCACCAACTCCGACGGCACCGCGCTCGAGGAGGGCACCGCGGTGCAGGTGTGGGGCGGCGAGCACTTCGCCGACGGGCTCCAGGGCAGCTGCTGCACCTCGGTGCCGATCCGCGACCCCCTGCGCCGCTCCATCCGCGGTGTGCTCAGCCTGATGCTGCCGGAGCACGTTGCCCACGCGGCCGACGCGCGGTCGATCCTGCTGATCGTCCAGGGCGCCGCCGCCGAGGTGACCAGAGCGCTGGCCGCCCGGCTCGCCGCCCGGGAGCAGGCGCTGATGGCGGAGTACCTCCGCGAGGTGCGCAAGCGCGGCGCCGACGCGGTCGTCGCGATGGACGACCGCACCACGATCGCCAGCCGCGGTGCGCTCAACCTCCTCGAGCAGAGCGACTACGCCGTGCTCGCCGCCTACGGCCGCGAGGCGGAGCGACACGACCAGGCGGTGGAGCACGAGCTGACCATCGGCCCCGACCGGGTGCTCAGGTTCCACGCGCGCCCCGTCGCCCTCGGCGACGACGTCACCGGGGGAACGGTGCTACGGCTGCGCCGGGCCGAGTCGCCCGGGGTGCCGCCCGCGAGCGGCGTCGGCGCGGCACCACGGCGGAGGGACTTCGACGAGATCGTGGGCGACAGCCTGGCACTGCGGCGCGCCCTGGAGGTGGCCGGCACCGCGTGCGCCCGGCGGAACCCCGCGTACCTCGTCGGTGAGCCGGGCACCGGCAAGCGGCACCTGGCCGTGGCCATGGCGGCGCGGCTCGCGGACCGCCTCACCGTCTTCGACTGCCGGGCGGGAGCCCCTGACCGGCCCGCCGGCATCGACGAGATCGACGCGGAACTCGCGGGTGGCTCGGCGGTCGTGCTGCTCCACGTGGACGCCTGCGACCAGCCGCTGCGCGAGCGGCTCACCGATCTGCTCCGGGTTCTCGAGCAGCCGCGGGTGCTGCTCACGACGCGCGGACTCGACGACGAGCTGCTGCCGCTCGTCGGCGCGCTCCGGGGCGTCGAGGTCGCGATGCCCTCCCTGCGCATGCGGCGCGAGGACATCCCGCCCCTCGTGTCGCACTTCCTCGCCCAGCACGAGGGCACGGCGAAACGGATGTCCCCACGGTTGCTCGACGCTCTGGTGGCGGCGGACTGGCCGGAAAACGTCCGTCAGCTGCGGGCCGTGGTCGAGACCACGGCCGCGCGGTCCACAGCCTCCGAACTGCGGGTGGACGATCTGGCGGAGACACACCGCCGCGGTCTCGCGCGGAGCAGGCTCACCCGCCTCGAGGAGGCCGAGCTTTACCAGATCCGTGAGGCGCTCGTCGAGGCTGGCGGGAACCGCCTGCGCGCGGCGGCGATCCTCGGCATCGGCCGGTCCACGCTGTACCGGAAGATCGACATGTACACCGGTCGCGGGTTCGAGCTGGAGCTCCAGCCGAACGAGTGAGCCCGGCGGACCAGGCACCGCTTCCGTCGGGCGGCCACGTCGGGCACACTGCGTCAAAGTGGGACAGTAGCCGGCCGGTGGAGTCAGCATTCTGGGTCGCTAATCAGCCACCCAGTGGACGCGCAGGATTCATGCAGCCGTGTCCGTAAGGAAGGCCCTCTCATGGAATCCCACTCTCCCGTGCTCCAGCGTTCTTCCGAACACCCAGCTCCCGCCGACGCGACGGAGGCGGCCTCGACGTTCGCCCTGAAGGGCAACATGGGCACGTTCGGCCTGCTCTTCACCGTCCTCGCGTTCACCGCGCCCCTCGGCGTGGTCTTCGGGTTCCTGTCGGTCAACATCAGTTTCGGGATCGCGGTGCCGATCGCCTTCCTGGGCGTCATGGCGCTGATGACGCTCTTCGCGCTCGGCTTCACCAGCATGACGCGGCGGATCCCGCGCCCCGGCGCCTTCTACACCTACATCGGCGAGGGACTGGGCCGCCCCATGGGACTCGGGAGTTCCTTCCTGGCGCTCTCCACCTACGGCTTCAACATCATCGCCGCGATCGTCTTCTCCGGGATCGGCGTCAACAATCTGGTCACCAGCTTCGCCGACTCCACCCCGGTGCCGTGGTGGGTCTGGTCCCTGGGCATGTTGGGCCTGGTGTGGGTCCTGAGCTACTTCAACGTGGAGTTCTCGGCCAAGGTGCTCTCGACGGTGCTGGTCGTCGAGGTGCTCGCCATCATCGTCTTCGACGTCGTCGTGATCGCCAACGGAGGGCCGGAGGGCCACTCCTTCGAGCCCTGGAACCCCGCCAACCTGGCCACCTCGTCGATCGGGCTCCTGTTGCTGTTCAGCGTGGGTGTCTTCAACGGGTTCGAGGCCACGGCGATCTACCGCGACGAGGTCCGCGACCCTGCGGTGACGATCCCCCGCGCCACTTACCTCACCATCGTCTTCCTCGGAGTGTTCTACGCGATCTCGTCGTACGCGCTGATCCTCTCCGCCGGCGCCTCGCGGGCCGTCGCGGACGCGGAGACGAACGCGGCCGAGATGATGCCGCACGCTCTGCTGACCTACTTCGGCACGTTCGCGAACCAGGTGATCGCGGTTCTGCTGGTGACGAGCATGTTCGCCTCGACGCTGTCGCTGCAGAACATCCTCTCCCGCTACACGCACTCGCTCAGCGTGGACGGCGTCCTGCCGCGCCGGCTGGCCGCCGTGCACCCACGGCACGGCTCGCCGTACGCGGCGGCCGTCGCGGTGGGCGCCGTGCTCCTGGTGAGCCTGTTCGCTTTGATCCTCTCGGGCGCTTCCGAGTTCGACCTCTACGGCGCGGCAGCGGGCGTGGCCTTCTACGGGATGCTGATGCTCCTGTTCCTCACCTCCGTCGCCGTACTCGTCTACTTTCGACGCGACCGTGGCGACGCCTCACGGTGGAAGACGCTCGTCGCCCCCGCGATCGCCACGGTGGCCATCGGCTTCGCGCTGCTGACGGCGTCGCTGAACATGGACCTCCTGATCGTCGCGCCTCCCGGGGTCGTGGCGGGCCTCCTCACGATCGGGTACGTCGCGATCGTCGCCGGCGTGGTGGTCGCGCTGGTGCTTCGCCGTCTCGGATCGCCGATCTACGAGCGCATCGGCCGACGGGCGGCGTAGTCGCGGCGGGTGGGCGGGGCGTGCGCCGGTGGTACGCGCCCCGCCGGTGTGTCTCTTTGGCACATTCCCGGTGCCGCCCGGCTACCTACGCTCGGGGCGATCCAGGGCGGCAGAGCCGTACCCGAAGACCTCGGAGGAGCACTCGATGATCCACGCCCATCGCTCAGGAGTCCTCCTGGTCGCGCCCCACCAGTTCCCCCACCTCGACCGGGAGCGCGCGCTCGCGGAGGAGTTCGGGCTCGAACTCGTCGCCGGCACCGACCAGGCCACCTTCAGCGGGGCGATGGCGAACGCCGAGGTCGTCATGGTCACCCCGTACGCGAAGGTCACGGCCGGCGATGTCGCCGCGATGCGCGGGTGCAAGGCGGTCGTGCGCTACGGCATGGGCTACGACAACATCGACGTCGACGCCGCGGCGGCGGCCGGCGTCCCGGTCTCGATCGTCCCTGACGCGTCGACCGAGGAGGTGGCCACACACGCCCTCGCGATGGGACTCGCGCTGAGCCGCCGTCTCCCGCAGGGGCAGGCGGTCATCCGCGACGGCGGCTGGGCGGGTCGCATCGCGTACGACACCCCGAAACTGACCGATCTCCAGGTGGGCGTCGTCGGTATGGGGAGGATCGGCCGCATGGTCGCCACCTCGTGGGCCGCCATCGGCGCGCGGGTGCGCGCCCACGACCCCGTCGCATCCTTCGCACAGGTCCCCGCCGTGTCGCTGGCCCAGGTGATCGAGGAGTCGGACGTCGTCTCCCTCCACCTCCCCCTCACCGACCAGACCCGCCACCTGATCTCCGGCGAGGTGCTGGGGCGGATGCGCCCCGGCGCCGTCGTCGTGAACGTCTCACGGGGCGGGCTCGTCGACGAGACCGCGCTCGCCCAGGCACTGTACTCGGGGCACATCGCGGGCGCGGCGCTCGACGTCTTCGCGCAGGAGCCGCTGCCCGCGGGCCACGCCCTGCGGAACGCGCCCAACGCCATCCTCACCCCGCACATCGCCTGGCGGTCGACGACATCGCTCGGAGCACTGCAGGAGGGAGCCGTCGCCCGTGCACGGCTGGCGCTCGCGGGCGATCTGCTCGTCGACGTCGTATGAAGACCGAAGTGGCCATCTTGTCCGAGCAGGAGGAAGACGTGGACCGACTCGCTGGAAAAGTAGCGATCGTCACCGGAGGCGGATCGGGACAGGGCCGGGCGGCGGCGCTCGCGCTGGCCGCCGAGGGCGCTCGCGTGGTGGCGGCGGACGTGAACGAGGCCGGCCTCGCCGAACTCGCCTCCACAAGGGAGGAGATTGTCGTCCGGCGCTGCGACGTGAGCCGTGCGGACGAGGTGGCGGCGCTGATCGCCTCCACGGAGGAGCGGTTCGGCGCACTCCACGTCATGCTCAACTGCGCCGGCTACCTCCGCGCCGCCCCGTTCCTGGAGACGACGGAGGAGATGCTCGACAGCATGATCGACGTCAACCTCAAGGGCGTCTTCCACGGGTGCCGGTTCGCGGTGCCGGCCATGCGGCGCAGCGGTGGGGGCTCCATCGTCAACTGGGGGTCGGTCAACTCCCTGGTCGCCGAGGAGGGGATCGCCGCGTACACCGCCACCAAGGGTGCGGTGCTGATGATCACGAAGTCGGTCGCGGTCGAGTTCGCCAAGGACAACATCCGCGCGAACTGCATCTGTCCCGGGGCGGTGCGCACCCCCATGGTCGAGGGCTTCTTCGACGAGGGATTCTTCGAGGACGACGAGGCACAGCGCAGGTACCAGCCACTCGGCCTGGGCACACCGGAGCAGGTCGCGGACGTGGCGGTCTTCCTCGCCTCCGACGAGTCACGCCTCATGACCGGCTCAGCCGTGGTCGTCGACGGCGGCTACACGGCCCTGTAGGGCGGAGCCGCCGACTTGCCGGCGTTCGCTGATCTTGCCGAAATTCTCCGGTCTGCGGCGGCGTGCGAACGTCGTGTCCTCAAGGGACCGTCTGCCTGAAGCGACCCCACACGCCGTGAGCACGAAGCCGCTGCGAGGCGTGACTTGACCCGCTTGGACACTCGCGACTTGATCCGATGGCCGGCTCGCAGGAGTTCGTTCGCGGGGCCGTCATCAACGCGGATGGTAGTGGTGGCGGCCGGTCTCCGGGCAGCTGTGGGGCATTTGTGGGGTAGCGAGCACCAGGATCCGGAAAGTGCCTGGTCAGAGGCTTGTACCGGGGAGACTGTAAATCTGCCGGCTCAGCCTACCCAGGTTCGAACCCTGGCGCCGCCACAGCGCAACAACGGCCCTCTGACCAGCCAAAACGCTGGGCGGGGGGCTGTTTCGTTGCCCCAAAACGCCGCCATCGAACGAGAATCGAAACGCGGCTTATGGCGCGCTCTGTCTCTGGCCTTTCCCACCCCTAGTCAGTTTCTCTTCCCCAGGTGTTCCCCAGGGGAAGGGGCGCTGAGGCTACTCCTCGGCCTCGTCCCACTCGCGCATCGCGGCTTCGATGCGCCGGTTGGAACGCTCCTCGTTCTGCGCGAGGACCTTGGCGTAGACACGGAACAGCACCGCGAGGCTGTGCCCCGCCCTCCGCGCGCACTCCGCGGGATCGACGCCGGAACTCAGCCAGAAGGAGACCCCGGCATGACGCAGGTCGTAGGGCCTGCGCGCGAGCGGGGACGCGGCTTCCTCCTTGCTCAGCGTGGCCTCGCGAGCATTGGCCCAGGCCTCGCCGTAGCCGCTCTCCTGGAGCAGCCCACCGAGGGCGCACCGAGGTCGGTCGCACCGACCCTGACCTGCTCACCGAGGAGATTGCCGGGCCGCGCAAACTGTTGCTCGCGGGGCGTAGCTGGCTGGTGACCTACATCGACTGGAGCCGCAGGCGTTGCTTCGTGGAGCCGGCCGACGACGGCGGCCGTGCCCGCTGGAGCGGGTTCGGCGCGGAGCGTGTGCGTTCTTTCATCCTCGCCAGCGCTGTCCGGGACGTGCTGCTGGGCGAGAAGCCGCCGGGCCGGCTGACCGGGCGGGCCACGGCCAGACTGGCCGAGGCGCGCGACAGGCTCCTGGGCACCGTCCATCCGGCCGGGACGGTGGTCACCCGCGTCACCGGCGGGGACGTCCGCTGGTGGACGTGGGCGGGTCACCGGGCCAACGCCACCCTGGCAGCCTCGTTGCCGTCCGTAGTGATCCCGCACCGGCGTGTCGACGACCAGTGGATCCGGCTCCGTGACGATCTCACCGTCGAGGACTGGAAGGCCGCGCTCACCGACGCCCGGGCGGGTCTTTGCCTACCCGAGGTCGACGAACGCGCCGTCCACGGCCTCAAGTTCGGCGACGCCCTGCCGCCGCGGCTGGCGGTGGCCACGCTTGCCGCGCGTGGTGCGGACGAGGAGAACGCCACGAAGGTCCTCGCGCAGTCCGTCCGCTGGGTCTCGCTCGCCAGGAGCTGAAACCCCGGCTGTGCCGCGTCCGCGCCTCGGCGTCGCGTCCCCTCAGGAGGCGGCGTCCGTGGCCAGGTGGGACATGAGCGTGCGCAACGGCTCCGCTGCCTGGCGGGGCGGCAGACGGGTGTCAAGACCAAGGAGTTCGATTCGCCCGAGTCGGATGCCGCGGGGACCGGTGATGGTGAGCGTGCGTCCGGTCTCTCCTTCGGGAGCGGGATGGACGACGGCTGCGAGCGGTGAGTCCGGAGCGGTGTATCCGGCGATATAGGTGAGGAGCTGATGCCGGTCGGTGGCACTTACCCGCTCTCCGGCGTACTTCTTGTACTTCGCGTCGATGGGCAGGAAGAGGGGTGGCGCGCCGGGCAGGCGTACCAGAACATCGGGGACGAACGGCTTGTCCGGCGTGCCGATGTCACCCGAGGTCCTGATGCCGGGCTCGGTTTTCGTTCCCACGCAGGCGCCGCCGAACTCGGCGGCCGTGTCGTGTGCCATCTGCCGGACCACCCGTTCCCACAGCACGTTCATGTTGAGCAGCATGCTGTCGGCGGCCAGTCCGCGCTCGGTGAGCAGGTTGGTGACGCCTCCCTCGTTCAGGGTCAGCCGAGCCCAGGTGTGGGCGACGCGGTAGCGGTGGTTCAGACGGTTGTAGCGGGCACCAGCAAGCATCCGGAGCGCGTCGCCCGCCGGGGGTGGCGGGGGGAAGTACTTCGCTGTGCCTGCCAGCATGTCGGCCAGTTTCTTGTCATCGGTGCGCTTGAGGGCCGCGTCCAGCGCGGCAGCGCAGATGAGGTTCTCCCAGATGCGGGGGGTTCGTTCGAAGGTCCGCAGGTGCAGCTCGTGCACCTTTCCGTAGCCGCGGGTCACCTGGGCCCGGACGTCGAGTTTGCCGCGTAGGTGCGGCTCGACCCGTGTCACCGGGCGGTAGTCGAGACGCAGCCCCTCACGGAGGAGTTTCTGACACTCGGCCAACAGGGCGGCCACCCCGATGGAGGCATAGCCGGCGGCGCCGATCAGCCATCTCCGGAGCGTCGGTTCGTGCGGTACCGGCGTGCTGGTCGCGTAGCAGAGCCAGGTGATGAGCTGCTCACCGGGAATCTCGACCTTGGGCTCCAGGACCAGCCGCACCCGGTCGAGCACGAGGACGCCGATGGTGGCGCGAGCCGAGATCGTCCAGCCCGAGGTGGTCTTCTGCAGCCCGATGCGGCGTTGGTCCCGTAGCCGCCGCAGCCGTTCGATGTCGGCGGTGGTGACCTGGCCACGGTCCACATGCGCCGACTGGTGCTCCGGTACGACGATGGCTTCCCGCTGTGGTCGCCTGCCCGGAGTGGTCGTGTCAGTCATCGAGGACCTCGTTGGAGGCGGCGAACTCGTCGGCGAGCTTCTTGCTGAGGTCTGCCGGGCTCATGCGGGCGACCTGGCCCGACTCAGGATCGGCGAGCCCGCCGAGCACGGAGCACATTGGCTCGACGCGGCCGGCCGCGTAGTCCTCGATCTGCGGCACGATCTCGTGGTAGAAGACTGCCGCCACCTCCTCCTCCGTGCCCAGGGGCTGGTCGTCCCGCATCAGACACGCGTGGCCGATGCGATGGTCGGGACCGAACTCGGCGACCAGCCTCGTGTTCAGCACCGAGAGGAACGCGGCCAGGTCGAGGGCCCCGACCAGGCCGTCCACCGCGTCGAGGTCGGGTGGGACCTCGATGAACCCGAAGCGGCGCCTGATCGCCGCGTCGAGATGGCCGATGCTGCGGTCGGCGGTGTTCATGGTGCCGATCAGTCGCACGTTGGGCGGCGCCACGAGTTGCTTCCCGCTGATCGGCAACCGGATGGGGAGGCCACGCTTGTCGATTTCCAGCACCGTGACCAGCTCGCCGAAGATCCTGGCCAGGTCGCCACGGTTGATCTCGTCGACGAGCAACAGGAAGGTGGTGTCCGGTTCCTTGGCCGCGGCCTCGCAGATCCGGACGAAGATGCCGTTCTGTAGCAGGAGGTTCAGCCCGGGGCCCTCCGCCGCCGGGGCGGGCTTGAAGCCCTCGACGAAGTCCTCGTAGCCGTAGGAGGGGTGGAATGTCACCATGGTGACCGGTGGTACACCCTGCTGCTCTTCCGGGGCGTTGAGGAGATCGGCCACGGCTGCCGCGCGCTCCGGCGCGGGCGCTTCGATCGCGGCGGCGCGGCCGGTCAGCGCGAGGGCGATGCTGAGCGCCAACCGTGTCTTCCCGGTGCCGGGTGGGCCGTGCAGGATGATCTGCCCCTTGCGCTCCAACAGGTCGATGGCGTGCTGCACGGGAGCGGGGAGCTGGACCACGGGCTCACCTACGGCCGGCGACGCCTGTGTGCGTCCCTCCTGGATACGACGGAGCAGCTTCTCGGGAACCCGCGCGAAGGTCTGCTGCCAAGCGTTCTCCGGGGCTGCGAAGGTCTGCGCGTAGGACTCGTCCCAGCTGACGCCGACCGTGTGCCGGTACTCGGCCAGCGTCTCGTCGTAGGCGTAGCCGCCGGTGACGGTCCCGAGCGCGAGTACTTCGGACTTGCCTCGGTTGGCGACGACGAGGTCGCCGTCCGTGAGATCCCGGAAGGCCAGCAGTTGGCGAGCGAGTCGTAGGTTGCCTCCTTTCGAGCCCGGCGAGTG
Source organism: Streptomyces mayteni (assembly GCF_054783955.1). Taxonomy (NCBI): domain Bacteria; kingdom Bacillati; phylum Actinomycetota; class Actinomycetes; order Kitasatosporales; family Streptomycetaceae; genus Streptomyces; species Streptomyces mayteni. The sequence goes on from NZ_BAAGPR010000003.1 coordinate 132,877, forward strand.
GACGTCCAGTGTCGACTTGAGCTCCGCGTCGCTCTCGTACTGGCTCAGGTCGCCGACCTCGTCCCACCCGACGCGGATGAACTGCTGATCGCGGCACTCCTCCCACAAGCGACCGCGTTCCCCCGGGGCGATCTTCCAGACCGCGCGCTGCCGCGGGCGTGGGTTGTAGTTCTGGTAGAGAAACCGCATCACCTCGTGCGGCTGCCAGCCGGCAAACGCCGGACGCTGCCTGACCAGGTCGAACAGTTGACGATTCGCCTGCCAGGTGCGCACTCCGCCATAGGTTCGGTAGGAGTCGCCGCCAAGCAGCTCGGTGAAGTGCCGGACGTGCTCGGCGGAGAAGATCGGCAGGAAGGCGGCCGGGAAGTAGGTCGCCAGCGTCTTGGTGACGAGCGCCTGCCCGTAGACCAGGGTGTCGAGGTCGTCGATGCGACGGAAGTCGCCTGCCTCGACGGCCTCGAAGGCCTCCACGAAGTCGCGCCTGACCCTGTGCCAGGCATCCCGCGGGTTGGTGGCACGTAACGGCCTGGGGAGCCGCCACTCTCCACTGTGGTGGAGGTAGATGATGTGCTTGGCCGCGCTGCCGCCACGGATGCTGCCGATAGCTTGCGTGCCGAACTCCAAGAGCCAGCAGAACGGGCGGCCGACGCCGTCGACTTGGTCCAAGCCCAAGGCATAGCGCTCCAAGGGGAGCTCGGGCCAGTCCTGGCGCGGGAACTCGGTGAGCACCCGCTGCCGGTCGTGCTCTGCCGCGGCTACAGCCTCGCGTAAGGCCAGCCGGTCGAACGCCTCGATCTTCTTGTCCAGGTCAGTCCTGTCGTCCATACCACGCATGCTTACACCAGTCCCGTCAGACTCATGGGCGAAGGAGGAGAACTCCGGGCTTTCGGGCGCCGCTGGGATGGGCGTGCCGTGGCACCGCGGCAACTGTTGTCTCCGGCAGCGGAGTACACCGGTTTCGGCTCGCTGCCTTCCACGACGACAGCGTTCATCGTGCGCTTTCGCTTGACGGGCTCAGGTGGATCACGGTCTCCGCCATCCTGCTTGTGTAGCGGCGTCGATGCTCTTCATCGGCGACAGAGGGACGAACGCTCGGTCGGGTTGCTCGGCTTGCTGTGCCTGCGCGTGGCGCAGGTGACCTCTGAGCCTTGCACGCAGCTCGGTGAGCGGACGGGCCGCTCCGAGGCGTTGCAGGAACTCCTGGACATGCCAGGTGATCAGCGAGCCCTGCCGTGAGAGGTACAGGCCCACCTGGTTGATGCCGAATCGGTCGTCGTAGTCGAGGAGGAGGTAGCCGGCGAGCTGGTAGATCTCCTCGGTGCCCAGGCGGCGTGGTCGGGTGGTCGCTTTGCAGTCCAGCAGCAGGCCACCGAGGATGAAGTCCGCGTCGGCGCCGCCGAGGTCCTGGCTTCCGGTGAACACCGGTCCGCAGATCCGGTCTTGGGGCGGGAGCGCGCGGAAGCCAGCGAAGGGATCTTCCGCGAGTTCCATCTGCTGGCCGATGTCGTCGACGGCGTAGACGGGGACGCTTGCGGTGAGCTCGTCGAGGCTCGTGGTGGGCGTGGCGTCGGCAAGCATGCTGAACCGGCGGACTTCGCCCGTGCGGTAGATGTCCTCGTAGAAGGCGGCGACGAAGCACAGCCTGCCCAGGTCCTCCTCAGCCAGGGACCGGGAGCCAACCAGGTGGGCGTCTACGGTGGCCAGCAGTTCCCGGCCGGCCGTGTGGAGCGCGGCTCTGGCCTCCGGTCGCGGTACCCCTGGGAGGGGCGTGGCGTGACCGAGGGCGTGCACACCGTGTGTCACGGCCTGGCCCAGCCGGCAGCCGAGTGAGAGCCTGAGCCGGAAGTCGATGGCGTGTCCGAGGGCGGACCAGTTGGGGTGCTGTGCGTCGATGGGCTGGACGGGGTGGGGGAGTCCGGCGATGCGCCGTTGGTAGTCACGGACCAGTGTCTGGCTGTGGGGGAGGTGTTCCGCCAGGAAGGTCGACATCGGTGAGCCGGTATACCGCAGCTGGCGGGTCAGACTCAGCTCGGTCATCGGACGTCCGGCCGCTGTTCCCTCGTTCGCCGCCCGGGTCTTGGCCTTCTCGTACGCGTCGATCCAGGCGACGCCCTGGGGATCGAGTAGCCGCTGGGCTCGCGTGACCGCCACGTAGATCAGGCGGGCTTCCGCGACGTGAAGTGGCCGCTGCATACCTTCGTCATCCACGGACGGTGACGCGAAGCCCTCGCCGATGCGCACACGTTCCCACTCACGTCCTTTGGCCTTGTGGGCGGTGGACACGGTGACCTTCGCCTTTTCCTCGTCCGTCAGGCGGCTTACCGCGTGGATGATGGTGTCGGGGCTGTACTTGTCCACCAGCTTTACGATGGACTTCAGGTCCTGGCCGGCCTTGTCCTGTTCGACGTACTCCTGCACCTCTCCCCAGGAGGTGAACAGGAACAGCTCGCGGTGGCTGGTGCGCTTCCCGGCCTTCAGCTCCTGCGCGGCCTTGGCTATGCGTTCTAACGCGGTGCCCCCGCCAGTGAGGGCCACGGGGGTGCCCTGCTCGAGGTAGGCGAGGATCTCCTGCATCGCGTCGGCGTTGCCCCGGCACAGCACCGCGTCGAAGTCCTGGGAGGGGCCGACGCGGGAGCCGGTCGGACCGCATCCAGTCAGCCGCATCTCCGAGTCGGCGTGGCCCAGCCACCGGTTGGCGACCTGCGCGATCCCCGGACCGAATCGGAAGGACTGCGTCAGATGGAGGTGCTCGGCGGGGAAGCCCGTCATCACGTCGCGGGCCGATCGCCACGCGTAGATCTGCTGGGCCGGGTCGCCTACGCAGACGCGCTGCGCGTCCTGGGCGAGGAAGACCTCCTCCAGTACCGGGTTGGTGTCCTGGGCCTCGTCGAGGAGTACGAAGTCTGCCTGCAGGTCGGGTTCCGTCAGCGCCCACATCTTCATGTAGTGGTCGTGCTCGAAGCGGAGCCTGCCGTCGAGGGACCGGATGTCCTGCCATGCCCTGGCCGCGTACGGCAGCAGTGTGCGGGCGACGTACTCCTGCGCCTGGTAGTCAAGACCGTTGACCCGATCCAGGTGTCGGGCCACAACCTCGCGGTCGGTGTTGTGACAGAACCGGCGGATCATGTCCATCACCAGCCGTGCCTGGTGAGTGCGGGTGATGCGGCGGGAGTCCACGTCGAGATCTCGGACTATGCCGAGCAGCCGCGCGGTCTCCTTGGCGGGGATGCGGGCCGAGGCATTCAGGCGCTCCCGGTAGCTGTGCCCGACCGTGGTGAACGCGAGGGAGTGGGCGGTTCGGCAGTCGACGTTGGAGCCGAAGCGGCTGCGAGCGTCGTCGGCGATGGCCCGGTTGAAGGCCACATACAGGCCACGCTTCCTGGTGGAGGCTCCCATCAGCATGAGGGTGGATGTCTTGCCGGTTCCTGCTCCAGCCACGAGCGCCAAGTCCCGGCCGGCGGCGAACACCTCCCGTGCTGCCTGCTGTTCATCCGTCGGCTTGAAGGCCAAGCGATACCTCCCCCTGGGCGCGGCTTCGTGTGCCGCAGCTCAGAGGCTGCCTGCTGGGTTACCAAAGGTCAACCCGGCGTGACTCCTCCGCAATGTGCGGCCCGGGAGCGAAAGTGCACAGCCGGGCTCATGTGCCCACTCGGCGGAGTTGCTGTCGGTATGGGCCAACCGGGCGGGAAACAGGGAGGGGAGCTGGGAGGCGATGAGTTGGAGCCTCCCCAGGGGGCGATCGCAATTCGTCCCCCAGGTGTTCCCCAAGATGCGGGCTTGGCCGTTCGAGGCGGGAAAGACACAGGTCAGAGGCGGTGTGGCTGAGTGAGGCTGAGCCCACTGTAAATCTGCCGGCTCAGCCTACCCAGGTTCGAACCCTGGCGCCGCCACCCCAGCGATACGGCCTCTGACCTGCGGCAACGCGGTCAGGGGTCGTTCTTCTTGCTTCGGCGGCCCCACTGTGTGGATTGCGCCTTCTGTTTCGTTCTGTCTCACCCGATTCCGCGTGCTGACCGGTGCGTGTGGGGGATGTGTGGACAGAAACGGGCCGGGATCGCTCGGTGTCAGACCGCGAGTCGGAAGGCGATCTTGGCGTTTTCGGCGTCGTCGGTGTCCTTGACGTATTTGGTGTAGACGCGGAGCAGCACCGTGACGTTGTGGCCGGCGCGCTCGGTCGCGGTCTGTGGGGCCATGCCGCCGCTGCCAGGCGGCGCGCCACCGGTGTGGATCGATGTGGGCCTCGTGACACAGCCGCCGTGTCGACGACCAGTCGGACGTGCCCGGCACGCGTATCGGATCGCGTTCGGTCGCGGCCGTAGGGGCGGCGTTCCTATGGCGAGGTAGGGGCGGAGACCTCGTGGCGGAGCGCGGATGCGTGTTCTGCGGCGGTGAGCAGGATGACGTTGAAGGGAATGCCGACGCCGTCTTTCGCCGGCGCGTTGGCCCAATGCTCGGTAGCCCTCGTCAGCACGCGGAAAAGGATTCCCCGTTCCTCTGGGGTCCTGGAGAGCACCTGCTCTGTCTGTTCGATCACCACCAGATAGCGTTCCGCCTGCAACCATTGGAGATCTCGCAGACAATCGCTCAGGGCGTCCCAGTTCCAGCCGAAGTAACTGGGGAGCTTGAAGTGCTCCCAGAATTGGGTGAAGACGTCGTCGACGTCGGGCATGGACTGTCCGTTGAGTCGTGCCACGTAGGTGGTCCCGCTTGGTGGGAGTGAGTGGGTGACCTGTATCGGGTCCTCGGCGCTCGCGACGTGCAGTCGGGGAGGGTGTGGGGTCCACCAGGAGTCGTTCGTCATCGCCCGGCCTCTATCACGATCCAGGTCTGGTAGTGGGTCGGAGAGTAGTAGGCCGACCCGTCCGAGCCGGTCACGATGCGCTCGCCGCCCCAGTTCGGGTTGTCGGCGGATTGTACCGTGCCCCACTCGGTGTCCCTGATGTCCTGTCCCGCGTTGTCGAATTGTGGGAGTTGGTATCCTCCGCCGCGGCCGTGGTTTTCGAAGCGCTGGGGAATTGACGGTCCTCTGAGTTGTGGGCGAACTTCTGGATCTGGTCGGCGCGCAGCCGGGGCCAGGCGACGCGGGCCCAGATGACGAGGAAGCTCAGCGCGCCGGTCTTCAACAGCATCCACAGCCAACCGAGTTGGTCGGACATCGGCCCGTGCCAACCGCCGAGGAACAGCACGGCGGTGAGCGCCGATACGACGACGATGCCGGCGTACTCGGCGAGGAGGAAGAGCGCGAAGCGGCTCGACAGCCTGGGCCCGCTGGTCCTGCACGAGCACGCCCTGGTGGTGTCGCGAGACGACGAGCCGGGCGAACCGATCCCTCTCCACGGCCTACAGACCAGTCTCGAAGGCCACGCCCCCGGCACGTGCTACCTGTACCTCAGGTCACCGGGAGGCAAGCTGACCGTGCTGCCCTTCCCCACCAGCGAACACGACGAAGGGCGCGTCAGGGCCTTCGCGCTCCACATCGAAGAGGTCGTCGCCGACGAGGACACCTTCCTCGAGAACCAGGATGCTCGATCGACCCACCTGGAGAACGAACTGAAGCGCGTGAAGGCCGAAACCGTCAGCGCACTCCAGTCGGTACGAGAGGAACGCCGCCAACTGGCGGAGAAGCACCAAACCCACCCCCTAACGGCTCTGACCTGGTCGGGCCAGGACGGCCTGCGCATCCTTGCCTTGAGCGCCGCTCGGAGCCGCCGCTCGGTGCTGAGCGTGCCCAACGCCGCAGGCAGTGCCCGGGGCCGCATGTCCGGTGCGCGACGGTGCGTTGCCCCGGAGGGCCGTGCGGGACGGCTGACGCCGAGGCCAACGCGCTTCCGGCCCGCCGGGGTGGTCGGGACCCGGGCGGGCCGGTGATGCCGGGCGTTCGGCGTCAGGTGGCCGTGAGGGGCAGGCGCTGGGTGAATGTCGCGCCGCCGTCCTGGGATTCGTAGACGCCGTCCATGGTGGCGGCGAGGACGTGGTCGGCGTCGAGAGCGGTGAGGGCCTGGGGCTGACCGCCGGGAACGGTGCCGGTTTCCTCCCAGGTGGCTCCGTCGTCCGCGCTGCGCAGCAGGACGCCGTCGAGATCAATCCCGTAGAGGGCGTCGGGGGCGGCCCAGGACACGTGGGCGATCAGGGCGTCGGTCGGGGTGGTGTCGAAGGTCTCGCCTCCGTCGGTACTGGTGGCGATGCCGTTCTCGGTGGTGGCCAGCACGACGTCGGGCTCGTCGGGGTTGACGGTGATGTCCGCGGCGGCGAGTTGGGCGCGGTCGTCCCATTCTGTACCGCCGTCCGTGCTGACGCGCAGGAGGCCGTTGGTGCTGTCGTAGCCGTAGATGGTGTCGCCCGTGTATTCGAGGGCGTGGAAGTCGACCTCGCCGGCGAGGGAGAGCGTCTCCCAGCTCTGTCCCGCGTCGGTGGACCGGATCAGGCCGCGGTTGGCAGGTTCGTCGCTGTCCGGGGCCGGGTGGCCGCTGCCGAGGAAGGTTCCGGGGCCGGCGACGGTGAAGCCCATGTAGTCGGCCTGGTCGCTGACCCGCCGCGCCGCGCCCTCGTCGTCCACCGTGACGACGCCCTCGTGGGTGGCGACGTAGAGCGCGCCGTCGGCCGGGTCGATACCGAGCCCGTGGATGTGGCTGACGGCCGGTCCCTCGTCGTGCGACGAGTCCGCTGCGGAGGAGTCGGTGTCACCGCCACTCGTGCAGGCGGTCAGTGCGGCCGCGAGCAGGCCGACGCCGGCGGTGGCGGTGATGGAGGCGCGGGTTTTCATCGGGGCGGAATCCTTGATGCGGAGGACGAGGAGGTGTCCTGGTGGGGTCGGGCTGACCGTGAACGGGCCTGCTATAACCTAACCCACTTAGGAGATCTGCCGGCCGGTGGCGGCTGGGAGGGTCTCACAGGGGGAGCTGGTAGTTGCTGGCCCAGACCTGCATCTCGTAGATCAGCCTGGCCCACACGCCGGTGAGCTGGGCCACGCCGACGGCCACCAGGAGCGCGCCGCCCAGGGTCATCATGTGCCGGGCGTTGCGTCGCGCGAAGGAGACGGCGCGCAGGGACTTCCCCAGGGCCAGGGTGAACAGCAGGAACGGGATGCCGACGCCCACGGCGTACAGGAAGGCCAGGAACGCGCCTCGCCCGGCGGAACCGGTGGTCATGGACAGGGAGAGGACCGCGGCGAGGGTGGGGCCGATGCACGGCGTCCAGCCAATGCCGAACATCACCCCGAGCAGGGGCGCGCCCGCCAGGCCGGCGCGCGGGGTGAAGCGGGGCCGGAAGGTGCGGGAGACCAGGGGGAGCCGTTCCAGGACGCCCATGAACACCAGGCCAAGGATGATCGTGAGCACTCCCAGCACCCGGATCACCACGTCCTGGTTTCTGAACAGGACCGTGCTGAGGGAGCCGAAGAACGCGCCGTAGGCGGTGAAGACGGCGGCGAATCCGAGGACGAACAGGGCGGTGCCCAGCAGGGCTCGTCGCCTGCCCCGATGCCCCTGGGCGGTGTGTGCCTCGTGGGCGTCGGCTGCCGTCATGCCCGTGGTGTACGAGAGGTAGCCGGGGACCAGGGGCAGGCAGCAGGGCGAGGCGACGGTGATCGCGCCCGCGGTCAGGGCGATGGGGGCGGCCAGGAGCAGGGAGCCGGAGCCGACCACCTGACTGACGTCGACGGACAAGGGAGTGCCTTTCCAGGGACTGCGGACCGGCGACGCGGTCCAGCACGCGGCGGTGGGTCGGGACAAACCCTAGCTCCTATCAAACTTAGGAACTAAGTTGCATAGGAGCTAGGGTGTCGGGGAAGCCGAGCCCGGGGCGGCGTTGCCCTGTTCCCGCACCCGTTGGTGAAGGAGAATTCCGGTGAGTGACGTCTTCTACGCGCTGGTCCTTCTGGCCTGCCCCATCGGCATGGGCGCCATGATGTGGTTCATGATGCGCGGCGGCCAGCAGGTGGACGGCGCGCCCGGCATCATCCCTGACCCCGGCCCGGAGGCACGCGAGCGGGAAGTCGAGGCCCTGCGCCAGGAGATCGCCGATCTGCGCACCCGGGTCGCCAACGATCTCCCCGCACCGGCCGAGCGGGTGACGCGGTGAACGGGACAATCCTGCCGCCGGTGCTCGCGGTGGCCGCCGTCACCGCCTCCCACCTCTTCTGCGTCCGCCTCCTGGGCCGAGGTCACGTCGGCTGCCACCGCACATCGCGCCAGTCTCGTCAGGAGACCGCGGAGTTCTGGCAGCCGCGGGAGGAAGTCCGGTGGCTGCGCCACACCTCACGGTCACAGAAGGGCGAGGCACGCTGAGCCCCCAGGGAATTCCGCGCCGCGCCAGCAGGCCCTCACGGCGAGGGACCGTCGCCGGCCTGCTGACGCCGGCTCTCGGCACCCTCACCTACCGAGACTTCCCTCCCACCATCGAAGACATCGCCGCCGAGGACAGGAGCCCGCGATGACCAGCCGAGAGACGTTCCAGCACCCTCGCTTCGCCCGCGCCTACCTGCGGATCGCGGAGCGGTCCGATCGCCGAGGCGGGGCGGAGCACCGGCGTCGGCTGCTGGCCGGGCTGCGGGGGCGGGTCATCGAGGTCGGTGCGGGTCAGGGTCGCAACTTTCCGCACTATCCTCCCGAGGTGGACGAGGTCGTCGCCGTCGAACCGGAGGAGACCCTGCGGGCCACCGCCGCGTACGCCGCCACGAGCGCTCCGGCCCCGGTGCTGGTAGATGCCGGTCACGCCGGCCAACTCCCGGGCGCGGACGGCACGTTCGACGCCGTCGTCTTCTCCCTGGTGTTGTGCTCGGTCGGCGACCCGCCCGCCGCCCTGGCCGAGGCGGCCCGCGTGCTGCGTCCCGGCGGCGAGCTCCGCTTCTACGAGCACGTCCGCTCCCCGCGCCGCCTCGCCGCGACGCTCGAGGACGCGATCACCCCGCTGTGGCGCCGGGCGGCCGGCGGCTGTCATGTCAATCGGGACACCGAGGCCGCCATCCGGTCCGCCGGATTCACCGTCGAGCGGATCGACCGCTTCGGCTTCGCCTTCTCTCCGCTCGTGCCGCGTACCGCGCACATCCTGGGCACGGCGACCCGCCCGTAGCCGGCGGGACTACGGGGCCCGGCCCTCCAGGAGCGTCGGCAGGTCCGCCGCGTACTCCTCGGCGGTGCCGTCCCCGCGCGTGTAGATCACGTGTGCCAGATCGTCCACCGGCGAGAAGGCCAGCACCGTCATGCCGTGCGTCGCCACCACGTTCCCCTCGGTGTCCTCCTCCGGCACCTCCACGCCGACGCCGACGCCGCGCGCCGCGGCCCGAACCGTCTCGAAGTCGCCGCTGAGCCCGATGAAGTCCGGGGCGCCGGCGGCGGGCAGCCACGCGCCGAGTTCCTCGGGGGTGTCACGCTCCGGGTCGGTGGTGACGAAGACGACCCGGGTGCGTTCCTGATGCTCATGCCCTACCTGGCGGCGTATCTGGCCGGGCCGCTCGGCCTCGCCGGATGGCTGGTCGGGCTGGTCCTCGGAGTGCGCGACTTCAGCCAGCAGGGCATGTTCCTGGTCGACGGCACGCTCGCCGACCGGTACGGCTACAAGCCGCTCATCGTCGCCGGCTGCGCCCTGTTCAACCCGGCCGTGCGCGCCTACCTGGCGGCGGACGCGGGGGAACGCCGGGTGGAGGCGTTCGCGCTGTTCAACGTCTTCTACCAGGCCGGCATCCTGCTCGGCCCGCTGGTCGGCATGGCGCTGACCGGCATCGACTTCCGCGTCACCTGCCTGGTGTCCGCGGCGATCTTCGCCGTGCTGAGCGTCGTCCAGATCCGCGCCCTGCCCGCCCGGCGGGCCGACGACGCCGATGACCACGGGAAGGGCGAGCGGGACAGCGTGCTCGCGCGGTGGCGCACGGTCGTCGCCAACCGCCCCTTCCTGCTCTTCTCCGTGGCGATGATCGGCTCCTACGTGCTGTCGTTCCAGGTCTACCTCGCACTGCCCCTGGAAGTACGCCGCCTCGGTGGCGAGGGTGAGGGCGGCACGGCGGCGGTCGCGCTGCTCTTCGCGGTCTCCGGGCTCAACACCATCCTGGGCCAGACCCGGGTGACCGCCTGGTGCAAGGCGAGGATGGCGCCGGGCCGGTACCTGAAGGTGGTGTGGCGCGATGGCTGCTGGCCGCCGTGCCCCCGACACTGGCCGCCCTGCTGCTCGCAGTCGGCACCATGATCGCCTACCCGTTCGAGATGGACACCATCGTCCGCCTCTCCGGCGACCGCCAGGTGGCCACGCACTACGGCCTCTACAACACCATCTGTGGAGTCGGCATCACGCTGGGGAACCTGGGCACCGGCGCGGTCCTCGACGCGGCGCGCGACGCCGCGCTGCCCTGGACGGCGCTGCTCACCCTCGGAGCGGCGTGCGCCGCCGCCCTGCACGGACTCCGCCGCTCCGGACGCCTGGCGCCGCCAAGCGTCCGTGAGGAACGCGCCGTCGTGGCCTGACCGGTATGCCGGCGGAGGGGCGGGGGGTCAAGGCGATCCGCCCCTCTCGCCGCCTTGATTCAGCGGGGCAGGGAGCCCAGGCTGAGCGCGCAGCCGACCACGAGAGGAACAAGCGGCAGGGCCGCGCTCGCCACGGCCATGGACGCCGACAGGGCCGGGTGCGGTTCCGGCTGCCGGGCCAGCACGCGCCGCAGCCGGATCAGGGCGCCGGAACCGCCGACGCCGAACGCCCCCTGCGGGGGGCCACCCGCCGCCATCTCGTACATGGCGGTCGCCAGGACGTCGTGCGAGTGGCGGCGCAGCGCCCGGTCGTCCGCGATCATCTCCAGGAGCAGCGCGGTCTGCTCCCTGGCGTGCCGGGCCAGCGGCAGCCACGGGAACGCCCGGGCGAACGCCTGGGCGATGGCGAGCACGAGGTGGTGACGACCGGCGATGTGCGCCCGCTCATGCTCCAACACGGCGGCGAGCTGTTCGGTGGAGAGCTGCCGCAGCGCCCCGTCGCTCACGACCACGCGCGAGCGACGCCCGGGTAGGCAGTACACGGCGGGCTGGTCGTGTTCGAGGATGGTGGCGCGCCATCGCTCCGAGTGCCGGCCCACCGCGTCCAGGATGTAGCGGTGACGTGAGCGGAGTCGCCGGCCGCGCAGCACCTCGGCGATGAACAGGCCCAGCAACAGAAGCACCACGAAGGCCGGCAGGGCGACCGCCAGTTTGTCCTTGATCCCCGGGTCGGGGTTTCCGGCCGCGGGGGCGAGGCCGCACGAGTGCAGCAGGCTCACCAGACCGGCGTGCAGGTGCTCGGTCGGCGCGGCCAGGTGGAAGGCGGCGAGCGCCACCGCGAAGGTGAACGACAGCAGCGACGCGAGCCAGGCGGCGATGGCGAGGGCGGGGGTCCGGTACGACCAGGTACCGCGCAGCAGCAGTCGTGGCGCGGCCAGGCCGATCAGGGTCGCGTAGGCGAGGAGCGCGCCGGCGACGTTCATGACTCCTCGCGCCTGCCCGTGGAGCGCAACGCCCTGCGCAGTGCGGAGACCTCGTCGGGGGACATGTTGCCGACGAAGTGGATCAAGGCGGTCGACCGGTCGTCGCTGGCGCCCAGCGCCTCCTCCATGAGCGCCGCCGAATACTCCTCACGGCTGCGGACCGGCTCGTACAGCCAGGCCCGGCCCTCCTTCTTCTCGCGGAGCAGCCAGCCCTTTCCGTGGAGGATGTTCGCCACGGTCATCACCGTGGTGTAGGCGACCGGACGCGTCCTGTTGATGTCGTTGACGACCTCACGCACGGTGGCCGGCCGCCGCCACCTCCACAGCCGGTCCATGATCTCCGCCTCAAGCTCCCCGAGTGGCCGCACGGTCGAGTCCCTTCACACATCGCTTCGCGGTCCATGGTAGAAGGGCCGGCGCCGATCCCTACCCTTCCGTCGGACCGTCCGCCGACGGCGGTCCGAGCCGTGAGCCCACGGCGGATCACCGATCGGACGGGTGGCGTGCTCTCTCTCGGCGCAGTACGACTCGCCCGAGTGCCACGCCGCCCAGGAGGGCGACACCTGCGGCGGCGGATACCCAGAGCCAGGACGAGGACGGTGCGGTCGCCGACGCGCCGGCCAGGACGTAGGTCGCGTTGCCAGGGAGCGTGCCCAGCAGGGTGCCGGCGGCGAAGGGCAACCACCGCATGCGTGAGAAGGCCGCGCCCAGATTGACCAGGGCGAACGGGACGACCGGCAGCAGCCGCAGCATGAGGACGCTGGCGAAGGCACGGTCCGACAGGCGCCGCTCAAGCGTGGCCACCACTCCCGAACCGAGTACCGGCCGCAGGGCGTCACGTCCGAGGAGACGCCCTGCCGAGAAGCCGAGCAGTGCGCCCAGCGTGGTGCCCACGGCTGCCAGAAGAAGGCCATAGCCGATTCCGAAGATCCCACCCGCGACAGCGCTGAGCGCCGGCTTGGGCACGAACACCAGCGTGCCGAGCGCGTAGACCACCACGAAGAGCGGGCCGGCCCAGGGTCCTGGAGCGGCCCCGCCCGTGAGCCGGCCGAGCAGCTGGTCAGGACCGATCACGATCGCCGCGCAGGCGGCACCGGCCAGGAACAGGGCAAGCGACGCCAGCCGCACCCATGGCGACGCCACGACCCGGGCGGTGAGCCGCGGCATCTGGCGATCCGCACCCATGGCGTTGCCCGGCGGCATGGTGTGCGCCGGCCCGACGGCCGTCAGCTCTCCTGGATGCGCACCGGATGCCCTGTCGTCCGCACTGGTCTCGTCGGGACGCGGCCTCGTCACCTCGCTCAATCGTCGTCCTTCCTCGGGTGCGGCCCGCCCGTCGCCGTGGTCGACGGCGGGCGGGCCGCTGGGCGGCGTCGGGGGAGGGTCAGACCCGGTAGGCGACCATGGTCATCATCCCGGCCTCGCCGTGGTAGGCGTTGTGGCAGTGCAGCATCCACTGGCCGGGGTTGTCGGCGTCGAAGGACACCGACAGCGTCTCGCCCGGCAGCACGATGGCGGTGTCCTTTCGGGGCCCCGTGTCGCCGAGTTGGAAGGTGTGGCCGTGCAGGTGCATGGGATGCCACATCTCCGTGTCGTTGACGAAGTCCAGCCGAACGCGTTGGCCCTCCTCGAGCAGCAGCGGATTCGCGGTCGGGTCCGCCATGTCGAACGGCGTCCCGTTGATGGCCCAGTCATAGCCGGCCATGGAGCCGGTCAGCTCGACGCGGTGCGTCTGGTCCGCACGCCCGGCGGGCAGCCGGAGCTCCTCGGCGGCGCGCAGCTGGGCCGCGGTCGCGATCCGGCGGTCGAGCTCGTCGGGCCGGACGGTGGGAGACGGCGTGGCACCCGAGCCGGTGCGCACCAGCGCGAGCCCGGTGGCGTCCTTGCCCTCGGCGAGCGCGACCAGGGGGAAGACGCCGTCGCCCAGGGTGACCAGGACGTCGTACCGTTCGCCCATGCCGACGAGCAGGGCGTCGACCTCCTGGTGCTCGACGGGGAAGCCGTCGGTGTGCGTGATCGTCAACCGGTGGCCGCCGAGCGCGACCCGGTAGGCCGTGTCGCCGCCGGCGTTGACGATCCGCAGCCGCACGCGCCGACCCGGGCGGCCCGAGTAGACGTCCGGGTCTTCCGCGACCCTGCCGTTGATCAGGTGGTGCGGGTGGTCGACGTCCCCCGCGTCGCCGCCGAGGAGTTCGCTCATGGCGCCCATGAGCATGAACGACCCCGAGCCGCCCGTGTCCATGCCGGACATGTCGCCGTGGTCCATGTCGCCCATGCCCTGGCCGAGCTCGGCGAACGCCTCGTCGGGCGTGCCGGTGACGCCGTCGAGCCAGTCGTCCAGGACGACGACCCACTCGTCGTCGTAGGACAGCGGCTCCCGGGGGTCCTCCACGATCAGCGGGGCGTGGAGGCCGCGGTCGAGCTGGACGCCGACGTGCGGGTGGAAGAAGTAGGTGCCGGGGGCGTCGGCGATGAAACGGTAGGTGAACGTGCCCCCGGCCGCCACCGCCCGCTGGGTGGCGGGTGGCACGCCGTCCATGTCGTTGCGCAGGGCCAGGCCGTGCCAGTGGATGGAGGTCGTGGTGGAGTCGGGCAGCTGGTTGGACAGCTCGGCGGCCAGGGTGTCCCCGGCCGCGATGCGGATCTCCCGGCCGGGCGCCCGGCCGTCGAAGGCCCAGGTCGCGGCTGTCACACCGGCGCCCAGGTCGAGCGTCGCGGGCGCGGCGACGAGGGCCACCTCCCGCACCCGGCCGCTGCCGGGACGGCCGTCCTCCGCGCGGCGGACCGGGGCACCGGATGGGCTGACGAGGTCGGGTGCGGCGGAGGTGCCGGAGGAGTTGGTGCAGGCGGCGAGCGCGCCCGCGCCCGCCGCGCCGAGTCCGGCCAGCAGGACGGAGCGGCGGCTGATGCTGTTCACGAAGGGGTGTCCTTTGCTCGATATGCCATGAGGTCGTCTGCGGGCAGGGCGCGGAACCTCGCGTCACAAGAGGCGAGGGCGCCGTCCGGACGGCCTAGATGAGCAGTCGAGACAGGAGGGACAGATCGGGCGGGGCGCGCGTCGGTGTGCCGGCGACGACGAGTGCGGAGACGGCCGCGTGGGAGTCGGCGGCGCGCGGGGCGAAGGAGCCGGGCGGCAGCGCGAGCTTGACCGCGTCGACGCTGGCGGTCGAGCAGTGCCGCACGCTCACGTCGGAGCAGGCCGGGCCGCCGTGGTGCCCTTGCGTCGCGGCGTTCGTCGGAAGGTCCGTGGTCGTGGCCCCCGGGCTGGAAGGCAGGTGCCCCGCCATGGGGGTGGCCATGGCGGAAGCGGCGTGCACCATGCCCGGCATGTCCCGCGCGACGGACGGGGCCGACGAGGCGCCCGCCGCGCCGGCGGTCTGGTGGTGCACGAGCACCACGAGCGCGGCGAACAGGACGACGAGAACACGGCGCGGACCGGCGCGACCCCTCCCGCGAGGATTGGGCCGACGGGCCATCGGGTCTGCCGTCATCGCCTCTCCGCCAGTGTCGTCAGTCGCCTGGCCACTATACCCGTAGGGGGTACGGGGTGATGCTGGCGCTGCCCGCCGACGAGGCCCTGATCGCCCTGGCCAGCTCCTCCTGGCGGATCCTCGACCGCCACCTGGGTCTGTTCACCGTGGTCTCCACGACCCTGACCCCGGCTCAGATGCGCCAGGGACACGAACGCGTGCTCGTTCCCCTGCGGCACCTGCTGCTCCGCGGGCAGGAGCGGGGCACCATCCGCGCCGGCCTCCCCGCCGAGTGGCTGGTGAGCGTCTACTACAGCCTCATCCACACCGCAGCCGCCGAAGTCCAAGCCGGCCGGCCGGCTGGCGGCCGACGACGTCCCGGACGTGCTGTCCAGGACGCTGCTGCCGCCATGCGGCCACAATCCGGAGGGTGAAAGAGCGCGCGCCCCGCGAGTCCGCGTCGCCCGACGCCGCGAGCGGTCCCACACTCGTCCGCGTCGGGGAAGGAGCGGAACGGTGCGTCATCACGCCGAACGTCACATGGGACCTGGTGGGGAGCGTTTCACCGTGGTCCTGGACGTGAGCGGCCTGGCCTGGGCCTCGCAGCAGAGCACGGTCGTCGCCGTGCTGGGGCGGCGACCGGGCGTCCTGCACGTGGCCGCCAACCCGGTCGCCCAGTCGGCGACGGTCGACTTCGATCCCCGGCGCACATCGGTCGCCGAGCTGCGCCGCTGGGTGGCGGAGTGCGGCTACCACTGCGCGGGCCAGGTCGTGCCCTCGCACGTCTGCGACCCGCTGATCGAACCCGTTCCGCACCCGGCGGCGACCGCCGCACCGCCCGAACCCGCACCGCCCGAACCCGCACCGACAGCCGCGGAAGGCGAGCGCCCCGCGCGTGACGAGCACGCCGGGATGTCGATGGAGGCGATGGTGCGGCACATGCGCGACCGCTTCCTCGTCGCGCTGGTCTTCTCCGTTCCCATCGTCATCTGGTCGCCGATCGGTGAGGACGTCTTCGGCCTGCACGTGCCGGTGCCGTTCGGGCTGCGGCAGGACGTGTGGGCGCTGCTGCTGAGCCTCCCGGTGATCTTCTACTCCTGCACGGTCTTCTTCGCCGGCGCCGTCCGCGCGCTGCGCGCCCGCACGCTCGACATGATGGTGCTGGTCGCCGTCGCGGTCGGCTCGGGCTGGCTGTACTCGCTGATCGTGACACTCACCGGAGGCGGCGACGTCTTCTACGAGGCGGCCACCGTGCTGGCCACGTTCGTGCTGCTCGGCCACTGGTTCGAGATGCGGGCTCGCGGCGGGGCGAACGACGCCATCCGCACCCTGCTCGACCTCGCCCCGCCCAGGGCGTTCGTGCTGCGCGACGGCGAACCCGTCGAGGTCCCCACCTCCCAGATCGCCGCCGGTGACCTGCTCCTGGTGCGCCCCGGCGCCAAGATCGCCGTGGACGGTGAGGTGGAGGAGGGGGAGAGCGAGGTCGACGAGTCGATGGTGACCGGGGAGAGCCTGCCCGTGCACAAGGCCCCCGGCGCACAGGTCACCGGCGCCACCATCAACGCCAACGGGACCCTGCGGGTGCGCGCCACCAAAGTCGGCGCCGACACCGCGCTCGCCCAGATCGTCAAACTGGTCCAGGAGGCGCAGAACTCCAAGGCCCCGGGGCAACGGCTGGCGGACCGGGCGGCGTTCTGGCTGGTCCTCGTCGCCCTGGTCGGCGGGGTCGCGACGCTGGCCGTGTGGCTGCTGTTCGCCAACCGAGGTCTTGGTACCGCGATGCTCTTCGCCATCACGGTCGTCGTCATCACCTGCCCCGACGCCCTGGGCCTGGCCACCCCCACCGCGATCATGGTCGGCACAGGTCTCGGCGCCGGGCGGGGCGTGCTGTTCAAGAACGCCGCCGCCCTGGAGACCTCCGCCACCATCCAGACCGTCGTCATGGACAAGACCGGCACCCTCACCAAGGGCGAGCCCGAGGTCACCGACGTGATCACCGCACCGGGCATGGACGAGGCGGAACTGCTGCGGCTGGTCGCGGCGGTGGAACGCGAGTCCGAGCATCCGCTGGCCGAAGCCGTTGTCCGCTACGCGGAGCAGCGCGCCACGGATCGGGCGAGCGCCCGGGACTTCACGAACGTGCCAGGTCATGGCGCCACCGGTGTCGTGGAAGGTCGGCGGGTCGCGGTGGGCAACCGTCGCCTGGCCGAGCGCGAGGGCGCCGAACTGGCCGCGCTGACAGCCGCCCGCGAGGAACTGGCCGCCACCGGCCACACCGTCGTCATCGCCACCGCCGACGGACAGGAGGCGGGGCTCATCGGCATCGCCGACGCGCCCCGCGACACCTCGGCCGCCGCGGTGACCGAGCTGCACAACCTGGGGGTGGAGGTGGTCATGCTCACCGGCGACAACAAGGCCACCGCCCAGCGGATCGCCGACCGTCTCGGCATCGACACCGTCATCGCCGAGGTCCTCCCCCAGGACAAGGCGGCCAAGATCACCGAACTGCAACGCGACGGCCGCCGGGTCGCCATGGTCGGCGACGGCGTCAACGACGCCCCCGCCCTCGCCCAGGCAGACCTCGGCATCGCCATCGGCGCCGGCACCGACGTCGCCATCGAGACGGCCGACGTGGTCCTCATGCGCTCCGACCCCCTCGACGTCCCCACCGCACTGCGCGTCGGCCGTGGCACCGTACGCAAGATGCGGCAGAACCTCGGCTGGGCCATCGGCTACAACGCCATCGCCCTCCCCATCGCCGCCGGGGTCTTCGAACCCGCCACCGGCCTGGTGCTCCGCCCGGAGATCGCCGCCCTGACCATGTCCGGGTCCAGCATCATCGTGGCCGTCAACGCCCTCGCCCTCAAACGTCTGCGCCTGCCCGGGGGGACCCCACCATCCGCCTGAGCCGCGGCCCCAACCGCCGTGATCCTGCCCAGGTCCACGGCGACACCATGCCGGGCCTGGCCGGGCTCGGAGACGGCCACGCCCGCACCACGTCGGCGGCCGCGGCTGAGCGCTCGACGCCGACTCGGGGCCCCGCCTGGCCGGGGGTGGAGCGGCGGCGCCGCTCCACCCCCGGGGCACATCAGCTCTCGCCGAGCAGTTGGTTCATCTGGTCGATCTCGGCGGTCTGGGAGGTGGTGATGTCCTCCGCCATGTCCAGCGCCGGCTGGTAGGCGCCGTTGGCCTGTTCGGTCTCGGCCATCTCCACCGCGCCCTGGTGGTGCTCGGTCATCATCTCCAGGAAGGCGGTGTCGAAGTCCGCGCCCGAGGCGTTCTCCAGCTCCGCCATGTCCTCCTCGGACATCATTCCGCCCATGTCCATGCCTTCGCTCATGTCCATGCCGGAGTGATCCATCCCGCCGTCGGGAACCTCCTCGCCCCACTCCTCGAGCCAGCCGGACAGGGCCTCGATCTCCGGGGCCTGCGCGGCCCGGATCTGCTCCGCGAGCGTCCGCACCTCCTCCGAGGAGGCCTGGTCCAGAGCGAGGTCGGCCATCTCCACGGCCTGCTGGTGGTGCGGGATCATCCGCTGGGCGAACGTGACGTCCGCGTCGTTGTGTTCATCGGTGGATTCCGAGGACGGAGCGGACTCGCTGGGCGCGGTGGTGTTCCCGCTGTCGCCCATGTCCATGCCGTCGTGCCCGCCACCGCCGCAGGCGGACAGCACGAGCGCGGCGGCGACGGAGCCCACCGCGGCGGCGGCTCGGCGCACGGTGGATCGCCGGGAGTAATTCGTGATCATGGTGATGCAACTCTCTGTGTGTGAAGACACGGTGATGGGCATGCCGGTGCGCGTCACCGGTCGGATGTCGGCCGTTGACGCGGGGCGTGCCTATATGCGCAGGAGTTGCAGTTCGCTCAGTGACGGCGGGGCTCGGCCGCCGGTCGGCTGGGTCCCCGGAGGCCGGGGCGCCGACGGGCTGGCGACATCGAGCGGAAGGGGGGTCCACGGCGGTACGGCGAGGGGCTGGCCGCCGCTCACGCCACCGGCCGCACACGTGGCGTCGGCGTGTTCCGCGTGCCCGTTCATCCCCGCATGCGCGTGCTCGCCGCCCTGGGCACCCATCGCGGAGGCTGCCATCTGCCCCGAATCGGGCGCGGCGATCGGGGTGGCCGTCCCGGGGGACAGCCCGTGCATGGCGACGAGGCCGACGAGGACACCGAGCACCAGCAGCACCCACCCGGCCGACGCCCGCGTGGGCGGGGTGGCCGATGAGTGCTTGGATGCCATGGCGCCCATCGTACGGAAGGCCGGTCCGAGACGTTCGTGGTCCCGTCGCGCCGGCTGCCCCTCGGCTCCGCCCTCCACCGGCGCAAGAGCCTCGGCGAGGACCGTTGGGGTATGCCCGCCGACTTCACTCCTAGTCTTCTTAGTTGTGTAGTAGCTTACGGGCGTGGACGTCGACCCCGGCGCTTCGGCGCGACCGAGCCCTGCCGTGCCCTCCTCGCGTGGCTCAGGCGCTGGCCATGGCACTCCCGCGCGGCGCGAGAGCGCGCCGGGTGCCGACCGGCGACTCGCGATCCGGCGGATGAGGGCCGACGATCTGCCCTTCGTGGTGCGGGAGCACCGTCACCACTTCCCGGATGGATTCTTCGCCCGTTTGGGGCCCGCGTTCCTGAGGACCTACACCGGGACCTACGTGTCCGGTCCTGACGGGCGCGCGTACCTCGCGGAGCTGAGCGGGGCGCCGGTGGGGTTCCTCGTCGGTGTGACCGATCCCGCCGCCCATCGTCGCCACGTGCTGCGCGGGCACGGTGTCCGACTGGCCCTGCGGGCCGTCTGGGGGCTCGCGCTGCGGCCACGTCTCGCCCTGCACTTCCTGCGGACCCGCCTGACGCGGTACGGCCGCAAGTTGCTCGTTCGCCGGAGCGGTCCCGGCTCCGGGGTCCCGCCGACCGAAGGTGTCACGGCAGTGCTGGCCCATGTGGCGGTGGCCGCCGAGGCCCGGTCGCTGGGCATAGGCACGGCGCTGATAGACCGGTTCGTCGCCGACGCCGCCTACCGCGGCTGCGCTCGGGTCAGCCTGGTGACCGCGGCGGGTCCCGAGGGCGCCGGCCGCTACTACGAGCGGCTCGGCTGGCGCGCTCAGGGCGAGAGCCGGACCCCGGACGGGCGCGTGCTGGCCGCCTACTTCCTCCCGCTGCGGGGCGCGTCCTCCGGGCCCGCCCCCCGCAGCCCCGCGCTACCGACGTCAGCCCCGAAGGGCATCCCGAGTGAACAGCCACCGGCTCCTGCTCTCGGCCCTGCTCGTGTCCACCCTCGCGATTCCCGCCTGCGGTGGGGCGCGTCGCGCCGGAAGTCCTCCAACGCCGACCCCCGGTGACTCAGGAAGGGGAGGACTTCCGGCGTGGCATGCCCAGCGCCGTCGGCCGACACGGACCACTCACCCCCGTCTGGTGTGGGTCGGCCGACGGTCGCCTCTGCCCCGTGGAGCACGCCCATGCGCACCTGGCCCGCTCGTCGATGGATCGTCGCCGCCGTCGTCGCCACCTCCGTGCTTGAAGGACTCCTCGTCGCCACCTGTCTCCGCGCGGGCGACCCCGTTCCCGGTTCGAACGTCGGAACGCCCGCGCCGCGCCCCAGGACCCTGCGGGCCGTCGTCGCCGGTGTCCTGTCGGCCTTCGCGGTCGGCTGCCCGATCCGCAACAAGCTCGTGGTCCTCGCCCTCGGGGTCAGTGGCGCGTTGTCGTACCGGGCGCCCGCCCAGCCGGTGCTCGCCCTGGCGTCCATCGGGCTCCTCGCGCACGCGCTGTTCCGTCGACCGCGCACGCCGGACGCGTGCCCGGTCCCCTCGTAAGACCCCCGCCCTCGCGGCGTGATCCGTGCTCTCGCCGCTCCCTCCGCGGCGATGGCGACCCGGTGCTCCCGCGCTCGTTCGGACTCGGGGCATCGCATCGCTCACGATCGCCGAGGTGTCGGATCGCGGGCCGCGATGTACTAGCCGGCTTGGCTCCGAAGAAGCCTCGCCCTCGCCGGATTCGGTAACCCGTCGCCCCCTTGCTCGCCACGACCGGCAACCGCGGCGTCAGTCGTTGTCGGTCAAGCCCGTGTCCGCCTGCTTGGACGGCGTGTTGCATACTGTTTTCGACTAAACGACTTAGTTCTTCTCGTGCGGCAGAGGGGATCCGGTGGACGCAGCACCCGTCCGGAAGCGGTCACAAGACCGCCGCGGCATGCGGCACGCCTTCGGCGGGGGCCGAGTCTCGTGCCTCCCGGTATCGATCGCGGCCCTGGCCGGTCGCCAGCCGCGTCGGTGCTCGTCGATGGGCCTGACGCGGGCGAATCGATCCTGGCGGAGCTCGACGCGGTGGCTCGGCTCGCCGCAGAGCGCCTGCCCGAGCGGACGGGTGGATGGCCGTGCGGCCTCCTGCCCCGAGCCGGGAGGAACTGCCAGATGCCCGTAAGACAGTCGTTCTCTCGGTAGGCCCTGCCACATCCGCAGGTTTCTGTGCGTCATCAAAGGAGACCCGTGTCCCTCATATCGCCGTCGGCCGAGCCGCCGCGCACTCCCAGACCCGCCTTCCGACAGCGTGCCAAGCAGTGGGGACAGCGCGTCGCGCGACTGCCCAGGCCCGCGCTCGTCGGCAGTGCCTTAGCGCTCGGGATCGGCGGCCTGTACCTCACCGGCGAGTTGCTCGTCGACGCCCAGATCGCTCCGGGCACCAGGGTGTACGGCGTGGACATCGGCGGCCTGTCCCCGCAGGCGGCGCGGGAGAAGCTGGACAGCGAACTCGCCGCGGCGCAGGCCGCCCCCGTCCGGGTGCGGCTCGGTGACGCGGAGGAGGTCCACGAGGTGGACCCCGCCGCCGCCGGGCTCAGTGTCGACCTCGCCGCCACCGTCGACCAGGCGGAACGCCCCGGACTGCTGGGCCGCCTCTTCGGCGTGGAGGGCGGGGAGCTGGCGCCCGTCGTCCGGCTGGCGGAGGACCAGGCCCGAGCCGAGCTGACCGCGCTGACCGAGCGGGCCGGTACCACCGTCAGGGAAGGCGCCATCACCTTCGTCGACGGCGTTCCCCACGCCACCGAGCCGCGCTCCGGCCTCGCGCTCGACCTGGCGGACTCGCTCGACCCGTTGCGGGAGGGCTTCCTGGCCGAGGGCGACGACCCCGTGCGGCTGCCGGTCCGGGAGGCCGCGCCCCGCACCGACGCGGCGGAGGTCGACCGAGCGCTGGCGGAGTTCGCCGAGCCCGCCATGTCGGGGCCCGTCGTCCTCACCGCCGGCAGTGCGCGAATCTCCATCCTCCCTGCGGTCATCGGCGACCACCTCACCCTGACGCCGGACGACGAGGGCACGCTCGTTCCCGAGTTGGACGGCGAAGGGCTCGCCGAGGACGAGCGGCTGGCCGGCCCGATCGACGCGGCGACCGTGCCGCCCACCGAGATCGGTCTGCGACTGGACGGCGACCAGATCGTGGTGGCCGAGGACGGCCGGGCCGGCAGCCGCGTGGTGACCGCCGCAATCAGCGACGCGGTGTGGCCGCTGCTCGCCGAGACCGGCGCCGCCCGCACCGCCGCGGTGGAGACCGAGCCCATCGAGCCGGAGCTCACCGGCGACAACTATCGGGACCTCGGGATCACCGAGGTGGTGTCCACCTTCACGGTCGAGTTCCCGTCCGCGCCCTATCGGATCACCAACATCGGCCGCGCCGCAGAGCTCATCAACGGCTCCGTCGTCATGCCCGAGGACGAATGGAGCTTCAACGAGACCGTGGGCGAGCGCACGGAGGAGAACGGCTTCGTGGAGGGCACCATCATCCTCGACGACCGATACCAGACCGCCCAGGGTGGCGGTGTCTCCGCGGTCGCCACCACGATGTTCAACGCCGCGTTCTTCGCCGGAGCCGACCTCGTGGAGTACGGGGCACACTCCTTCTACATCGAGCGCTACCCCGAGGGCCGCGAGGCCACGGTCGCCTGGGGCAGCCTGGACCTGCGTTTTCTCAACGACTCCGGCAACGCCCTCTACGTCCTGGCCAACTCAACGGACTCCTCCGTCACCATCACCCTCCTCGGCACGAAGACGTACGACGAGGTTCGCTCGGACACCGGCCCGCGCGAGAACGTCACGGAGCCGCGAACGATCAGAAACGACGAGGAGGACTGCGTGCCGCAGCCCCCACTCGAAGGCTTCGACGTGGCGGTCGACCGCGTCTTCGTCAACAGCGGCGAAGAGGTCGGCCGGGAGACGTACGAGACCACCTACGTCCCCAGGGACGAGGTCATCTGCACCGCCGCCACCGACTGACGCGAGCGCCTCAGCCCGAGCCGGGTGGTTGCCAGCGCCTCCATTTACCAGACAGCTGATTGGCCCCTGGCCTCTGGCCCCTCGTCCGGTCAGCCTCTCGAGGGTGTGGACAGCCTGCTGCCCCAGCGTGAGCTGGTAACGGCCCCGGAAATTTTGTCGAACCCCAACCAGACGCGGAGATCCAACCCGGCTCCCGGTCGGCGTGACAACCCGGCTGCGACCGTGCTGTGTTGCGATGCCCGCAGTCACCATGAGGTTCTCCGACCCGCTGGTGTTCCGCCAACCGCTACAGGCGTTGCGCCTCCGCTGCCTGCGCCGCCTGCCAGTCATGCTCGAACCGCGCTCGAGCCTCGGCCTCCAACTCCTTGGCCGTGGGCGGCGGTCGTTCGCCGTCGTTGGCTCCGTGCTCGTCGTGCTGGCACCGCCGTGGGTACGGTCGCGCCAAATCCGTCGTATCCGCATGGCTTGATCCTGCACGTGCGCGCGGCGGGACGTGGCCGCCAGCGCGGTCCCGACGGCCGACGCCCGGCAGCCCCTGAGGCAGGCAGCCGCGGGGCGGCGGGTATCACACCCGGTACATCGTCGCGCTCATCGAGCTGTCGGTGGAGTCGAACGCGTTCATTCCCGCAGTGTCCGCGCTCTCCAGCCAGAGGTTGACGTCGATCTCGGCGCAGCCGTTCGAGCCGGAGAGGTGCACGGAGCGTCCGCCGTCACCGACGCTGTCCAGCTGGAAGTCGTAGGAGCACCCGAGGATGTGTCCCGTGAAGCGGCTGCCGTCATAGGTGATGTAGTCGGGGCTCGCATCCCACGTGCCCACCATGTCGCCGCTGACCTGCCCGTTCAGTCCGTCGTCTGGAGGCTCCCCGCCCCCGCCGCCCCCCGAGGAGGCGCCCCCCGAGGAGCCGCCGCCCGACGTGCCCCCGCCCGAGGAGCCCCCGCCCGAGGAGCCGTCCGACGTGCCCCCGGTCGATCCGCCGTCCGCCCCGCCTCCGCCCGACGTGCTCTCGCCCGAGCCGCTGCCCGAAGACCCGCCATCGGAGGACTCTCCTGACGTGTTGTCGCCCTGATCGTCGGCGGATTCGTCGCCCGAGGAGTCGTCGGTCGGGTCGCCGGACGGGTCATCGGTTGGGGAGCCGTCGGTCGGGTCGCCGGACGAGCCGCCGGACGGCCGCTTGTCCAGGTCCCCGCCCGAGCCCTCGTCCTGTTGTCCCGGCGCGTCGTCTCCTGGGCCGTTGTCGGACGTGCCCGCGGAGGGCGAGGCGTCCGCGCCTGCCTCGGTGTCCCGGCCGTCGCCGTCCAGCAGGCCGAGGGTCAGCGCGACCACCGTCCCCACCACCGTGATCGCCGTGATCGCCGCGATCACGGCGCGGGACCGTCTCTTCGGTGGAGTGCCGGCCGACTGGTCGTGCGCCGGGTGCCTGATGGCGCGCAGGTGCACGGTGTCCGTGGTGCCGGCGGGTGGCGCGTCGACGGTCGGTACCGGTGGCGGCGTGCCGGGCGGCCGCTCCCGCACGGGCTCCGTGACGGCGCGCAGCCGCATCGTGTCCGATGCGGTGGACGGGGCGCCGGACGGCGCCGGCGGCGGTGTGTCGGTTGCCGGGTCCCGCGCGGGCTCCTCGATGGAGAGCAGTTGCACCGTGTCCCGGAGCAGCTGGTCCATCAGCTTCGCGGGGAGCCAGGGGCCGCTGGTGCGGTGGGCGCGCGCCACCGCGGCGATCTCGCGGGGCGCCGGGCGTTCTCCCGGGTTCTTGGCCAGGCAGGCGGTCACCAACTCCCGCAGCGGTCCTGCGAGGTGGCGGAGGTTGGGCGGCTCGTTGATGACGCGGTACATGAGCGCGTGGGCCGCGCCGTCCTCGGTGTCGTAGGGGCCGGCGCCGGTGGCGGCGTGGGTCAGCGTCGCGCCCAGGCTGAAGACGTCGCTCGCGGGGCCCAGCGTGTCGCCTCTGACCTGCTCGGGGGACATGTAGCCGGGCGAGCCGATCACCGTTCCCGTCCTGGTGAGGACGCTGCCGCCGACGGCGCGTGCGATGCCGAAGTCGATGACGCGGGGACCGTCCACCGTGGCCAACACGTTCGACGGCTTGAGGTCGCGGTGCACGAGGCCGCTGTCGTGAATGGCCGTCAGGGCGTGGGCCAGTCCCTCGGCCAGCCGCCACAGCGTGTGCTCCGGCAGGACGCCGAACCGGGTCACGACGTCGTGCAGCGCCGGGCCCGCGATGTATCCCGTGGCGACCCACGGGATCTCCCCCTCGGTGTCGGAGTCGAGCACGGGCGCGGTCCACTCGCCGCCCACCCGCCGCGCGGCGGCGATCTCCCGTTGGAAGCGGCTCCTGAAGTCCGGGTCCAGGGCGAGCTGCGGGTGGATGAGCTTCACCGCCACGGTCCGCCCCTGGGCCGAACGCCCGAGGAAGACCTTTCCCATGCCACCGGCGCCCAGCGTCCGCAACAGCCGGTACTGACCCAGTGTCCGCGGGTCGCCCGGCTCCAGTGGTTTCAACGTGCCCCCGGCCCTCGTCGTCAGCCCTAAGGTTTCTTCGTCTTTACCGATCAGTATCACGGGACGTGCGTGGGGCCTGAAGCGGTTCCGCCCGACGTCCGGCGTCACCGTGATCGCTCCCGCACTCACCCGCCGCCTCCTGGACGAGTACGCCCAGCACGTTCCGCGACCCGTCGATGCCGCGGTTCAGGAAGCGAGGCCGAAGGCCCTCACCGACGGGAGCGCGAGATTCTCGTGGCCGCCGGCAAGGGGGTGGCCCGCATCTCGCCGTACCTGACCGAGCACATCAACCGGTTCCGCGAGTACTCCACCCACGAGCTCGGCATCCAGCCCGGCGCGTACGACCCGAAGCTGATCGTGGACTTCACCCCGCTCCACCGGCAGGACCCGACTGCCGCCGACCTCGGCCAAGCCGCCTGAGCCGGCCTCGTACCGTACGCCGCTCCGCTGCTGATCAGCCTCGGCGACGGCAACAGCCGCACGACGCCTTCACCCGTGGGGCCAAGGCCACCGGCCCGCTGACGGCAGGACCTCAGCCTGTCCCTGGCGGTCTGAGCCAGGAGAAGAGCAAGGGCAGAGAAATGTCACCTGGTGATCATCAGGTGACCGCTGCCTGCCGGGCGATTTGCCGGACCCCAGGGAACAGGTGGAGCCGCACGAAGACGCCCTGCTGAAGGTGTCCCGCGACTGCTGGTCAGGGGTGAGATCACGGCGTCGGAACCGTCCCGGGTGGCTCTCGACAGCCCCTCTTGGCGAGGGCCGTCGACATCGCCGAACCGCCGTCAGGGGGTTCTGGCAGGGCCTCCCAACGCCGGCGACGCGCGTCTACTGTGGAGCCATGGGGACGAAGGACGGGCCGTTGTCCGACACCGGGAAAGTCGGAGCCGTCGCCTGCCTGCTGGTCAGGCGCGTGTCGCGCCCGCGGGGGGCACAGGGCCCGGGCCGCGCGGCCGCCGTCTCGTCGAGGGTGGAGAGTGCGGCGTGAACCCACGACGACTCCTGGTTGCCGCACTCCTGTCGGTCTGCGCGCTCACGGTCACCGGCTGCTCGACATCCGGGAGCGACACCGACCGTGACCAGCAGCCCGCGCCTTCGACGCCCGCCGAGACCTCCGAGTCCGCGACCGCTGGATCCGAGGCCGGCGGCCGGCCGACCGAGGCGCCCACGACCCCGGCCGAGGATTCGGCCCAACACTCGTCGCTCACGGACTACTTCGACCAGTTGCCCGATGCCTCACCGATCGAGCTCGGAAGAGTCCGCGAGCAGACAGCGGCCTACACCTCCTACGACGTCGGCTACCGCAGTGACGGGCTCCGCCTCACCGGCGTGCTCAACGTTCCCACCGGTAGCGGCCCGTTCCCCGCGGTCGTGCTCGCCCATGGGTGGATCGACCGCGACACCTACGTCACCGGGCAGGGCATGACCCGCGAGCGCGGTCACCTGTCCGAGAACGGATACGTCGCGCTGCACGTCGACTACCGCGCACACGCCGGTTCGGACGACGATCCTGAGCTGTTGGGCCAGCTGTACCGCGGGTACGCCGTCGACGTACTCGGCGGCGTCGCCGCGCTCCGGGCGTCCGAGCTGCCCGTCGACGACGAGCGGATCGGCCTGATGGGGCGTTCCATGGGCGGCAGCGTGGTGCTCCAAGCACTCGAGATGGCGCCAGGACTTGTCGACGCCGGCATCGTCTACTCGGCGCAGTCCTCGCTCGAGTCGGACAACTACCGGCAATGGGGCGAGCGTCCGGTCGACGGCTATGGCGCGGAGTACGCGAGCCGCCACGGCACACCCGACGAGAACCCGGCGGCCTGGCAAGACATGTCAACCCGCCCCTATGTCGACCGCATCACCGAACCCGTCCTGATGATCCACGGCACCCGCGACGAGCAATGCCCGCCCGAGTGGGCTCGTGCGACCCACACCGCGCTCGCTCAGGCAGACGTCGACGTCCAGCTCAACTGGTACGACGACTCTCACGCCTTCGGGCCCCGATTCACCCAGTCCATGGAGGACACCGTCGCATTCCTCCAACGTCACCTGACCTGAACCCGCCCTCCTGACAGGCCCGTCGTCCCGTGACGACCCGGACCCGAGGTGCCGACACCATGTGGACACGACACATACCCCCCGCACCGCCGCCCGTCGCGACGCGTCCGCGCAACCGGACCGCGCTCCTCGTCGCCGGGCTGACCACGCTCCTCGCCGTCAGCGGCTGCACGTCGAGCACGCCCGAGGCACCTCCCGCGCCGGAAGACCGACAGGGCGCCAGCGAGGTCTCCGACCAGACGCCGGCTCCCAGCCAGGACCCGAGCCCCGAGCTGGAACCGCCCCTCACCAGCGACGGCCGCCCGCAGGTCGCCCATCTGACCATCCCGGAACTCGACATCCGGAACCTGCGCGTCGAGCCCTATCAGGGTCAGACCGACGACGCCCCGGGAACGGAGATCCAGGACCGCGGCATCGCGGCCAGCCCACACGGCCCGTCCGGCGGAGTCGGCCCAGGAGGCATCGGGAACTACCAGGTGACAGCGCACCGAAACTCGGCGGGCGGCCCGTTCCTCGCGATCCCCGACCTCCCGAACGGCGCGAGGATCGAAGTGGCCACCGACCAAGGCACCTACGTCTACCAGGTGATCGAGACCAGGGAGACGTCGTTTCGTTCGGAGCGATCCCTGGCAGAGCAGCGAGCCGCCGTTCCCGGATATCCGGGTCGCACTCCCAGCCAGGCCCTGATCACCCTCTCGACGTGCGCCACCCAGGAGGACCACGCCGCCGGGAACTACTGGGCCGACGACCTGGGCAATCCAGAACACCGAATCGACAAGATCGGGATACTGATCAGCTCGCCCCCAGCCTGACCTCGCCCCGTCCGACGCCGGAGGAACAGACCGCGCTCGCCCGCGAGATCGGGGAGATCGGGGAGGTCGCGCCGATGTTCGACCTCGACGTGTTCACGGCGGGGAACTACCACAGCGAATGCGAGGCGTGGCCCGCGACGCCACCCGAGGGCGGCATCGCGATGGCGCGGGCTCTCGGCGGAAGCCTGCTCACCGTCGACGGCAAGCAGCACGGCGCCTACCTCCTCGGCCGCAGCGGGTGCGTCGACGACGTGGTCGACGCATATCTGCTCGACCTCGAACCCCCACCCACCGACGCCCGTTGCGGCCTGTGACACGCTCGACCCAGGGATCGATCAACGCCCAACGGGCATCGGACAGATCACCGGGATACGGGCGGCGCTCAGCCATGACCTGGGCATACCGCCAGCTGGCGAGTGCGTTCCGGCTGTCACCTTCAGCGGTCGGCCATGGCGTTGGAGCGGGCTGGGGGCGGCCAGGTGTGGTGATGTCGGTCGATGACGTAGTGGTGATGGTGGCGGAAGCCGGTGTCGTCGGGTTGGGCGTCGGTGAGGTGGGGGTGGTCGGCGGGCAGGTTGGTGTGCTGGTGTTCCAGCGCGGCGGCGTCGTGCCTGGGCCACAGCAGTGCGCCGGTCAGCGCCGCCGTGAGGGAGATGGCGCCGAGGGCGAGGGCGGTGCTGGGCAGGCCGATGCCGGCGGCGAGCCAGCCGGCGAGTGGGTAGGTGACCAGCCAGCAGGCGTGGGCGAGGGAGAACTGGGCGGCGTAGGCGGCAGGGAGGTCCGCGTCGCTCGCCGAGCGGCGGACGACCCGGCCGGCGGGGGTGATGACCGCCGAGCTGGCGGCGCCGATCAGCGCCCAGGTGCCCAGCAGCGCCGTCCACGTCCAGGCGTTGGGTGGGGCGGCCGTGATCCCGGCGATGGCGATCAGGACGGCGGGGAGGGCGAGGGCGGCCGGGAGCAGCACCGCGCGGTCTCCGCGGCGGCCCAGAATCCGCGGGAGGAGGAGGGCGGTGAGCATCGAGCCGGCTCCGTAGGCGCCGAGGGCGAGGGAGAGGGCGCCGGCCGGTAGTTCGAAGTGGTCGCGGACGACGACCACGGTGTTGACGTAGACCATCGCGCCGCCTGCCGCGACGGCGAGGTTGAGGGCGAGCAGGGCCCGGAGCCGGGGCGTGGCCCGGAAGAGCCGCGAGCCGAAGACGGCGTCGCGGTAGACGCCGCCGGTGCGCTCCTGGCGGGCCGACTTGGGGAGGACCGCCGCGACGACCAGTGTCGCGGAGGCGAGGAACCCGACCATGGTGCCGGCGAACAGCCAGTTGTACGAGATGAGGGTCAGCAGGAAGGCGGCCAGCGCCGGGCTGAACAGCGACTCCAGGTCGTAGGCGAGCCGGGACATCGACAGGGCGGTGGTGTAGTCGCGTTCGTCGGGCAGCACTTCGGGGATGGTGGCCTGGAAGGTGGGGGTGAACGCGGCGGAGGCGGCCTGGAGCAGGAGGACCAGGAGGTGGATCTGCCAGACCTGGGTGACGAACGGAAGGGTGATGGCGACGCCGGCGCGGACGATGTCCATCGTCGCCATCAGGGCTCGTGCGGACAGCCGGCCGGCGAGCGCGCCCGCGAGCGGTCCGATGGCGACGTAGGCGACCATCTTGATCGCCAACGCGGTGCCCAGCACCGCGGAGGCGTCGGAGCCGGCGAGGTCGTAGGCGAGCAGGGACAGGGCGACCGTCGCCAGGCCGGTGCCGACCAGGGCGACGACCTGGGCGGTGAACAGGCGGCGGTAGGTGCGGTTGCGGAGTACGGACAGCATCGGTCCCGTCCCGGATCGGTGGTGTGCGACCTCCTCATCATAGATAATGCGTGCGTACACGTGCACATGTGGTGGGCTTCGGGGCGCCGTCATGGAGCGTGCCAGGTCAGTCGTGGGGCGGCAGGGAGCGGATCTGGTGATCCGCGACGTTCAGTGCCTCCTCGACGAGGCGCCGCAGGTGTCCGTCGCGCAGGGAGTAGACGACCCGGCGGCCGTCCTTGTGGGTGGCGACCAGGCCGGCGAGCCGGAGTTTGGCCAGGTGTTGGCTGACCGACGGCCGGGCCGCCCCGGCGAACTCGGTGAGGGTGGTCACGTCCGCTTCGCCCCGGCCGAGTCGCTCCAGCAGCGCCAGGCGGGTGCGGTCGGCGAGCAGCGTCAGGACGGAGGCGGCGACCTCCAGGCGGGCGTCGTCCCCGGGCTGCCGCGAGTGCTGTGCGTCTGCCGTCTCGCTGCTCGTGCTCACCCGCACATCGTAGAGCCGAATGTCCGTTCATCGAGGGGGTCATCGCGGCGGGGCAGGCCGGGCCGGGCACCCCCTACGGGGCGGGGGCGTTCGTCTCACTCTCCTGGTTCTCCCGCGCCGCTTCGGGGTCGAGGGGGTCGAGGGGGTCGAAGGGGCCTGAGGGGTAGCCGGTGTCGAAGTGCATGTAGTCGGGCACGTCGATGTTCTGCCAGATCCAGCCCTCGTCGGTGAAGGTCTGCCAGACGAGGCCGCCTTCGAGGATCTTCCCCGGGCCCTCCGTGCGTTCGGCGAACTCCGGGCCCGGTGACCAGCACTCGCAGCGCAGGTCCATCCAGGGGTTCTCCAGCGGGTTGATGTCGATGGCGCGGCCGTTGGCGTGTGGCGACTCGTCCTGGGGGGCGTTGATCTGGTCGGGGCGGCGGCAGTTGTAGGAGGCGGTGTTGTCGTCGGCCATGCTGGCGTTGTTGTCGCCTTCGTACTCCTCGACGGGCCGCATCCGGCGGATCGGGAAGCCCTCCTCGAAGAGCCGGGTGAAGACGCGGGCGACGCTGTCGGCGATGTCCCGGTTGACGACGAGGACCCCTCGCCGCACCTCGCCCTCGAAGTCGACGTGGTTGATCTCCACCCGGCGCAGGTCCTCGCGGGTGGCGGGGCATCCCTCGCGCCACATGCCGGCCACCACCATCTCGTTCCACTGCTCGGGCGAGATCTCCCGGACGACGGGGTCGGCGCTCGGCTGCTCGGGCTCGGTGGGGCTCGGGGTGTCGGACACGTCGGGGTGGGAGTCGGCTGCGGAGTCGCCGTCGGAACCCTGGGCTCCGGAGCACCCGGTCGCGGCCAGGAGCGCGGCGGTGAGCACGGCCGTCAGCGGTCGGCGCATGGTCGGCGGTCCGGTCCTTCCGGGGGGTGGGGGAGGTGGGGGAGGCGGGGGTCGAGGGAGAGGTCGTAGGTGGCCAGGCGGCGGCCGTCCGGGGTGTGGGTCTCGCCGCGGAGTACCCAGCCGTGCCGTTCGTAGTAGGGCCCGGCGCCGTCGGGGCCGACGGCGGTGACCAGGCTGGCGCGGGCGCAGCCGGCCGTGGCCGCGTCGGAGACGAACCGGTGGAGGAGGGCGGCACCGATGCCGGACGAGCGCGCGGAACGGGTGACGACGACGTGTGACAACACGGCCGTGGCCCCCGGCCGCGCCGCGGAGGTGGGGCTCGTCGCCCGCCGGCCGGGGGTGAGTTTCCGCAGGTAGCGTCCCAGTCGGGTGCGGAGGAAGTGCCATGCCAGGCGGGGGCGGACCACGAGGCCGAGCAGGGCGCGTCCGGCGAGGCGCGGCCCGTGCGAGCGCAGCACGTGCCGCCGGTGGGCCGGCGGGTCGAGTACCCCGACCAGGAATCCCAGCGGGCGTCCGCCGGTGTCGGCCACGTAGGAACGGGCGTCGGGGCCGGTGAGGTAGGTGTGCGTGTAGGCGGTCAGGAAGCCGGTGCCGAGGCGGGCGAAGAACCCGTCGGGGAAGTGCCCGAGGTGTTCCTCCACCAC
Organism: Streptomyces mayteni; assembly: GCF_054783955.1. NCBI lineage: Bacteria > Bacillati > Actinomycetota > Actinomycetes > Kitasatosporales > Streptomycetaceae > Streptomyces > Streptomyces mayteni. The sequence continues at coordinate 165,188 of NZ_BAAGPR010000003.1, forward strand.
GAACGGCAGGTCGCCGGGCGTCATGGGGCGCAGGGTGAACGGGCGCCGCTCGTCGGGGAGGCGTTCGCGCATCCCGGGGATGCGGGGGCCGCCCGCGGGCGTCTGGTCGCGGGGCGGGGCGGGGTCGGATCGCGCGGAGGCGCGGGGGTCGGCGTCCACGCTCCGCAAACTACTACACTCTGTAGGAGTTTGTGGGGGTGGGTGTTCGTGACCTCCGGTCGACGAGGTCGAGCCGAGGCCCGGCACACTGGCAGCGGTGACCCCGCGGGGCACCGAACCGGGTACGAGGACGAAGGTGGGCGAGGATGCGAGCGCTGGGAGAGCTGGAAGCCGAGGTCATGAGCGTGGTGTGGCGCGGCGCCGGGCCACTGACCGTGCAGAACCTCACCGATTCCCTCAACGAACGGCGCCCGCTCGCCTACACCACCGTCATGACCATCGTGGACCGACTGCGCGCCAAGGGCTGGCTGACCAGGGAGAAGGCCGGCCGCGCCTACCGCTACTCCGCCGCCCGCAGCGCCGACGACTACACCGCCGCGCTGCTGGCCCAGGCCCTGGACACCACCGCCGACCGCACGGGCGCCCTGGTGCGGTTCGCCGGCAACCTCGACCCCGCCGAGGCGGCCGCCCTCCGGGCGGCACTCGCCGGGGACGAGCCGGGCGCCACGAAACCGGACGGAGACTGACGTGCTGGTCGTCCTCGTCCTGTTCCTCCACGCGCTCCTGCTCGGCGGGCCGGCCGCCCGCCTGCTGGCCGGCGCCGCCTGGGTCGTCCGCTACCCGCGGACCGCGCTCCGCCTCTGGCACGCCTGCGTCCTCGGCTTCTTCGCATCCCTGACCGCCGTGTTGCTGCTGGCCGCCCACGACCTGTGGGAACACGCGGTCGTGTGGGTCTTCCACGCGGAGAAGCCGAAGGTGCACGCCGCCTACGCCGGCTCCTCACCCCTGACCGGCGTCGCCGACGTCGCCCTGGTGATCCTGCTCACCGGCGTCGGCGCGCTCTCCGGCCAGGCCGCCATCCGCCTCGTCAGGGCGCGGCGGCAGCGGGCCGAACACCGGCTGGTCGCCGACGCCCTCGGCGAACCGAGGCGCAGCCGGATCAAGGGGCTGCGGGTGCTCGACCACGCGACGCCCACGGCGTTCTGCGTCCCCGGATCCGGCGGCCGAGCCCGCATCGTGCTCACCACCGGGGCCCTCCGCCTGCTCACCCCCCGACAGCTCGCGGCGACCGTCGAGCACGAACTCGCCCACCTGCGCATGCGCCACCACCACGCCATCCTGGTCGCCGACACCGTCACCGCCGCCACCGGCTGGACCGGCGTGCTCCGCGACTACGCGCCGCAGGTCCGCCGCCTGACCGAGATGGCCGCGGACGACCTGGCGGCCCGACGGCACGGGCACCGGACCGTGGCCGGCGCGCTCCTGGAACTCGGCTCGGCACCCGACGCCGAACCGGGCGCCGGCGTGCTGCCGATGGGCGGCTCCGACCTCGCCGAACGCGTCCGCCGCCTGATCGACGGCGTCACGGCCGGCCGCCACCGTGCCCGCGTGCTGCCGAGCCTGGCCCTCGGCCTCGGCGCCGCCCTGCTGGCGTTGCCCGCGATCGTCTCCCTGGCCCCGGCCGCGTCGATCGCCGGCACCGCGCACGTCGAGGACACCCACCACGACTGAACGCCGAGGCCGTGAGTCCCCGCCTCCGCCGGCGCCTTCGGGTCGCGGTCGCGAGCCGGTCGGCCGGCTGGCACACCCATGTTTCCGACCGGTGACATGCTCGTCAGCATTTCCCGCCATAACCGCCGCGTATAGCCTTGTCCGGCTGTTCGTATAGGCCGTTGCCTATCCTCCGCCGCGCCCCGCTGATAGAAATCCTGGCTAAGCCCCTCCTGGTAAAGGCGGGCACGCGCGGCGGAGGAGTAGACGGATGGAATACACGCCCTGGTCGTTGTTGAGCGACGCGGGACTCGTGGCGGCGCTGCTCGTCGTCGGCGCGCTGCTCCGCGCCCACCTGGTGTTCGTGCAGCGGCTGATGCTGCCGTCGAGCGTGCTGGCCGGCGGCCTTGGGCTGCTGCTCGGCCCCGAGGCGCTCGACGTCCTGCCGTTCTCCGACCAACTCGGCACCTACGCCTCCGTGCTGATCGTCGTCGTGTTCGCCTGCCTCGCGTTGTCGAATGACTCCGGATTCGGCACCTTCGGAAAATCGACCGGCTCTTTCTCGCTCTACTCGATAGGCAGTTACACCATCCAGGTCGGCCTCGGGATGGTGCTCGCCCTGATATTCCTCGGGCCGATATGGGGCACCCCCGAGGCGTTCGGCGCGCTGTTGTTCGCCGGTTGGGCCGGCGGATTCGGCACGGCCGCCGCGCTCGGTTCGGCCTTCGAGGAGGACGGCTGGCAGCAGGCCAGCTCCCTGGGGTTCACCTCGGCCACCGTCGGCATGCTGGTCGGCATCGTCGGCGGCATCGTGATCACCAACTGGGGCGCGCGCCGCGGGCACGCCAAGGGCGTGGGCACCTTCAGCAGCCTCCCGGAGGAACTGCGCTCCGGGCTCGTCAGGGAACCCGCCGACCGCACCTCGACCGGCACCGCCACCACCTCGGCCGTCTCCATAGAGCCGCTGGCCCTGCAACTCTCGCTGGTGGCCGCCGTGTCCGCGGCCGCCTACGGGCTCGCCGAGTGGGCCGGCGACCTCTACCCCGACTTCGCGGTCCCGGTGTTCGCGCTGGCCTTCGTCGTCGGCATGCTGCTCCGGCTGGCCGGCAGCCGCACCCCGGCCTGGCACTACGTCGACCCGCGGACGATCAGGAGCGTCTCCGGCACCGCCACCGACGTGCTGATCGTCTGCGGCATCGCCTCCATCGTGCCGAGCTTCGTCGCCGACTACGTCACGCCGCTCCTCCTGCTCTTCGTCCTCGGCCTCGCCGTCTGCCTCACCCTGTTCCTGGTCGTGGCGCCCCGGGTGTTCGAGCGCGACTGGTTCGAGCGGGCCCTGTTCACCTGGGGCTGGGCCACCGGATCCGTCTCCACCGGCATCGCCCTGCTGCGGATGAGCGACCCGAAGCTGGAGTCCCGCACCCTCGACGAGTTCGGCCTCGCCTACCTGCCGCTCGCCCCCATCGAGACGCTGACCGTCACGCTCACCCCCACCATCGTCGCCGCCGGCGCGGCATGGGCGCTGGCCGGTGGCTGGACGGTCCTCGGAGTGCTCACCACCGTGGCCGCGCTGCTCCTCGCCCGCGGCGCCTGGCGACGACCGGCCGACGCCGCGGCCCGCGACACCGTCTCCTGACCCGCGCGGCCCGGGACATCCCGCACCACCCGACAACCCCGATCGAACTGGAGGGAACCTGCTGTGGACGCCGACGTAGCGGTCATCGGCCTGGGAGCCATGGGATCCATGACGGCCTGGCGGCTCGCCCGCGCGGGAGCCTCGGTCCTCGGCTTCGAGCAGTACGGACTCGCCCACGACCGGGGCGCCTCGGCCGGCGAGTCCCGGCTCTTCCGCATGGCCTACCACGAGGGCGCCGGCTACGTGCCGATGCTCAGGAGCGCCAGGGAACTGTGGACGGAGTTGGCGAAGGCGAGCGGCCTGCCGCTGTTCCAGCCCACCGGCTGCCTCTCCATCGGCCTGCCCGAGCTGCCGCCCATGCGCAACGTCAGGCGGTCGGTCGACGAGCACGGCCTCGACCACGAGATCCTCGACCACGAGCAGCTCGCCGCCCGGTACCCGCAACACCTCCCCCGCGAAGGGGAGATAGGCGTCATGGACACGATGGGCGGGGTGCTCCGCCCCGAACTCGCCGTGCTGGCCGCCTGCGGCCAGGCACGCCGGCACGGCGCCCGGCTGCTCGACCACACCCCGGTCGAGAGCGTGCGCCCCGAGGACGACCGGGTCCTGATCACCGCGGGCGGCACCGAGTACACCGTCGGCCGGGTCGTCCTCACCGCGGGACCCTGGACCGAGCGGCTCGCCCCCGCCCTGGCCGGGCACCTCACCGTCCGGCCGATCGTCCTGACCTGGTTCGCCCCCACCGACCCGGCCCCCTACGCCCCCGAGCGGTTCCCCGCGTTCATCCGCGACACCGAAGGCACCCACCTGTTCGGCGTGCCGATGCTGGACGGCATGTCGGTCAAGACCGGCTTCGCCGACGCGTGGGGCGACCTGCCGGGACCCGAGGCGTTCACCCGGGACTTCGACGAGGCCAGGCTGCGCCCGGTGGGCGAGGCGGTCCGCCGCCTGCTGCCAGGACTGCACCCCGACCCCGTCAGGTACGCCGTCTACCTCGACGCCTACACGCGGGACCGCACCGCCGTCGTGGACCGACTCCCCGGCACCGACCGGGCCGTGGTGCTGGCCGGCTTCTCGGGCCACGGCTTCAAGCTGGCCCCGGCGTTCGGCCGGATCGCCGCCGAACTCACCCTGGAGCGCGGCACCGGCTTCGACGTCGCCACCATGGCGGCGTCCAGGTTCGCCGAGAGCCCGGTCGTCCCCCGGCCGGACGTCACCCGCCCGGCGGGAACGCCCGGCTGAGCGCGGACCGCAGCAGCAGCGCCGCCTCGGGCGGGCCCGCGGCGCCGACCACGACCGACAGCGGGGTCACGGCGTACTCCTCCACGAACGGCAGGTAGACCACGCCCGGCATCGTCATCCGGGTCGTCAACTCGGGAACCAGGGCGAGCCCGAGGCCGCACGCGACCAGGCCGAGGATGGCCTGGTCGTTGTGCACCTCGTGGCCGAACCGCGGCGAGAACCCGGCCCGCATGCACACCGCGACGATCGTGTCGTAGGCCACCGGCGCCAACGAGCGCGGGAAGCCGACCAGATCACGCCCGGCCAGCTCGGCCAGCGACAGCGACGCGCCGCCGGCCAGCGGATGATCCGCCGGCACGGCGCAGCGCAGCGGCTCGTCGACCAGCGGCAGCACCTCGGCGCCCGGGTCGGGCTCGGCGCCGGCCAGCCGGCAGACGCCCAGGTCGATGTCGCCAGCCCGCAGCGCCGCGAGCTGCGCCCGCTGCCCCAGCTCGGACACCCGGGGCACCACCCAGGGATGCGCGGCGAGGAACGCCGGCAACACCCGGGGCAGCAGCCCCGAGACCGCGGAGGTGATGGCGCCGACGCGCAGCACCGTCGGCTCGGGGCCCTGGGCGCGGGGCACCAACTCGCTCACCTCGCGCGCCCGGTCGACCAGGGTCCTGGCCTCGGGAACCAGCAGCCGGCCGGCCGCGGTCAGCCGAAGCCGGCCCCCCGCCCGGTCGAAGAGGGCCACGCCGAGCTGCCGCTCCAGCTTGGTGATGGCCTGGCTGAGCGCCGGCTGGGCCATGTGGGAGCGCTTGGCCGCCGCCGTCACGCTCAGCTCCTCCGCCACCGCGAGGAAGTACCGCAGCTGTCTGATCTCCACCACATCGGCCATGCGGTACACCCTCTCAGCAGGGGCGCCGCTACGCCGCGGAACGATCCCCGGACGGACGGACGGACGGGACGGACGGGACGGTCAGGACGGCCGCGACGACCGGTCGCCCGGCGTGCGCACGCGGCTGCCGGCCAGCGTGTTGGTGCCCGACCTGGCCTGTGGCTTCAGGCCGTAGAAGACGCGTGGCGCGCCGTCGAGCGTGAGGGTCACCCGGCCCTGGGCCGGTGACAGCCGCCGGCCGCGGCCGATGGCGTCCAGCTCGCGCACCTCGTCGCCCGCGGTGACCGTGAGCCGGGTCTTGGTCGGCCAGGGGTCGACCCAGACCTCGGGGGCGGGGAAGTGCCAGTCGGTGCGCGTGCCCGCGGTGTTCAGCAGGTAGCCGTCGGCCCGGTTCCACAGGACGACCGCCGGTCCTTCCGGGGTGTCGAACCACAGGCCGAAGGTCTCCGGGTCGGGGAGGGTCAGCCAGCCCCGGAAGGTGGCCAGGTCGAGCACCCGAGCCGCGTTCGCGTAGGCCAGGAGCGACGGCTTGGGGCTGAGGTCGCGGTTCATCAGCCCGTAGTGGTACTCGACGTTCTCCGGGTCGGCGATCCCCGGCATGCCGAGCACGCTGTCGTGGAACTGGTACCAGCACACGCAGGTGACGCCCTCGGCCTTCGCCAGCGCGAGGGTGAGCAGGACGTTCTCGGCGGCGTGCCGGTAGGTGTCGTGCCACCAACTGTTCGGCCTGGTCGGCGCGTAGGCCTCGGTCAGCCAGATCTCCTTCTCACCGTGGAGCGCCATCAGCGTCTTCAGCTGCTTCAGCCCGCCGTAGAAGTTCCAGTAGGTGCCCTCGGGGCCTGTGCCCCAGTCGTCGCCCGGCGGTATGTAGTCGGGGGTGAAGTTGCCGCGACCTGGGTGGTAGGCAAACGCGTCGATCAGGTCCCAGCCGCCGGCGGCGACGAAGTTCTCCACCCAGGGCTTGTCCATCCCGGCGAGTCCGTTGTTCATCAGCTTGATGGCGGCGCCGGTCGCGGCCCGCCGGTCGAAGACCGGGCGCATCGCCAGGTTCAGGTAGGCCCGGGCGGCGTCTCCGGTGTTGAACGGCCGGTTCAGTTCGTTGCCGACCTCGAAGTACTCGGCGCCGGCCCCCTGCGCCACGGCCAGGTTGTCGGCCGCCCAGGCCTCGGCCACGGTGTCGGTCACGTCGAGACGCGGTTGCAGTTCGATGTTGTGGCGCATGCCCCGCGCGTCGAAGGCCGAGGGCGGCAGGCCAGGGCCGCCCTCGTAGGCGATGCGGACGAGCGAGACGCCGGCCAACTGCCAGAGGTCGAGCAGGGCGTCGGCATTCGGCCGCAGCAGCCACGGGTAGTTGGCGATCCCGAACATGCTGTCCGTGCCGGCCCGGTAGGTGAAGGGCGGCAGGGTCGCGAGGTTGGTCCTGGCGAACGCCTCGTCGTCCGCGGACCGCACGACGACCTCGGCGAACACGATGCCGGCGGCCGGCGCGGGCACGGTGAAGGTGTGCTGCCAGGTGCCCGCCGCCGGAACGTTGCCGGTCACCGTGGTGGCGGCCAGCCGCACGCCGTCGAAGTCGCGCACCGAAAGCTCGAGTTCGGCCGTGCGGGCGGCGCCGCCGTTGGCCACCAGGGCGGTGAGCCGCATCGGTTCTTCGGGGGCCTGGTAGAGGTTGAAGTCCCGGTCGGTGGTCAGTTCGAGGCCGAGTTCCAGGCCGCGGCCGATGGTGGCCGTGGCCGAGGGACTGGTCTCGGAGAAGAAGAAGTCGGCCCGGCTGGTCCACCCGCCGGCCGGGTCGGCCGTGCCCGGCGCGTGGATCCAGGTCGCGTTCGTCCACGCCTGGCGTGAGCGGTCCAGCAGGAACAGCCCGTGCAGGCCGCTCCAGGCCGAGGTGTGGGCGACGCCGGCGGTCTCCTCGTAGGGGATGCCGCCGCCGGCGTCGCGGACCCATGCGGTGATCGCGAGGTAGTCGTCGGGCGCGGCCGGCGCCTGGATCGCCCGGCTGAACAGGAAGCCGTCGGGCACCAGGGTGTCCGCGCCGGTGATCCGCCACTCAAGACCGGCGTGCCCGGTGGTGACGCTGAACCAGCCGGTGACGGTGGTCGGCCCGGCGGCCGCGTCGAAGGTGTAGTCCATCCGGATCGCCGGCGTCCCGTCCGGCAGGGCGGCCAGCGCGGGGGTGCCACCGGTCGACAGGTGGATGCCGGTGAGCCGGTCCTTGATCTGGAACCTCGACCCCGCGCTGCGGGTGACGCCGGCCGCGTCACGGATGGCGAGCCGGCCGCCGACGCTCGCCAGCAGGCTGATCCCGCCGGCGGTCAGGGTGACGTCGCCGTCCGCCGCGTGGGCCGTCACGGGGGTGGGATCGGCGATCAGCACGACGCCGGCGGCGAGCGCGGCGCCGAGAAGACCTCGACGGCTGAGGTGGGCGTCTCCGGCATGTGGGGTCGTCATCGTCTGCTCCCGTCTGGCCACACGCGCGCCTGGGTGCGCACGTCCGGCCGCACACTGGCCGTTGATAATGCCTATCTTCAACTTCGTGGCACGGACGGTCTCAACCAGACAGGCGGTTGGTCAAGGGGTATTGCACTTTTGTTTCTGCCGGTTTAACGTCTCCGGCGTCTGCTGAAGTTACGCATTATCACCGGAGGATCGATGCCACCGAAGCCGCGTCGGGTCACCCAGCGCGAGATCGCCGAGATCGCGGGGGTCAGTCAGACCACCGTCTCGGTGGTGCTGAACGACCGTGACGACACGAACGTGCGCATCCCGGAGGAGACCCGGGCGCGAGTCAAGCGGGCGCTCGAGGAGGCGACCTACGTCGCCGATCCGGCGGCCCGCCGGCTGGCCGGCCTTGACAACCAGATCATCGGCGTCTTCACCTACGAGGAGGCCCTGTCGCCCGAGAGCCTCGACTTCTACGGCCCGCTGCTGAACGGGATAGAACGAGCGGCCGAGGAGATCGGCTGGGACCTGCTGCTCTTCACGTCCTCGCCGGTCGAGAACGGCACCCGCAGCCTCTTCCACCGCAAGACCAGGCTGCGGCTCACCGACGGCTGCGTCCTGCTCGGCCAGCAGATGGTCGGCGCCGAGCTGGAACGGCTGGTCGCCGAGCAGTTCCCGTTCGTCGCGGTCGGCCGCAGGGACGAGACGACCGCGGCCGTGCCGTACGTCGGCGTCGACTACGTCACCCCGGCGAACGCCCTGATCGACCTGGCGGCGAACAGCGGACACCGCCAGGCCCTGTACGTGCACCGCGGCCGGGACACCGCCACCGCGCGGGACCGGCGCGGCGCGGTCGAGGCCGCTTCGGCGGCCGGCCGCATGGCGTTCATGCTGGTCGGTGAGGAGCGGGTCGCCGAGCTGCCCCGGCTGGCCAGGGCCACCGGGGCCACGCTGATCATCGCCGAGGACGCCTTCCTCACCGAGGACGTCGTCCTCTCGCTCGTCGGCGCCGGGGTGGACGTGCCGGGCGAGCTCTCGGTCGCCGCGTTCGGCGAGGTCCGCGGTCATCGCACCGACGGACGGGCGCTGACGGGCTTCCGCGTGCCGCGCAGGCAGGTCGCCGCCGAGGCACTCGAACTGCTCAGGCAGCTGATCACCACAGAGCCGCGGGAGTGGGCCGGTCTGGACACCCAGCGGCTCCTGGTCGCCGAGGTGGAGACGGGCGACACCATCGCCGCCAGGTCGGCGAGGCGGTCATGAACAGGATCACCACGGAGGTGGCGGTGATCGGCGGCGGACTCGGCTCGGTGGCGGCCGCCCTCGCGCTGCTGCAGCGCGGGCACCGGGTGGTGCTGACCGAGGAGTACCCGTGGCTCGGCGGCCAGTTGACGTCGCAGGCGGTGCCACCCGACGAGCACATCTGGGTGGAGCGGTTCGGCGTGACCGCCCGCTACCGGACCCTGCGGGAGAACATCCGCCGCTACTACCGGGACCACTACCCGCTGTCGGCGGCGGCCCGCGCGGACCGTGAACTCAACCCGGGGCGCGGCCGGGTGAGCAAGCTGTGCCACGAGCCGCGGGTGGCGCTCGCGGTGATCGAGGCGCTCCTCGCGCCGTACCGGTCGAGCGGCCGGCTGACCGTCCTGCAGCCCGCGGTCCCGGTCGGGACCGAGACGGTGGACGGGGTGGTCCGCACGGTCACGGTCGCGGATCCGCGGACCGGGACCGAGAGCGTGATCGCGGCGGAGTTCGTGCTGGACGGCACCGAGACCGGCGACCTGCTGCCGCTCACCGGCACCGAGTACGTCGTCGGCGCCGAGGCGCGGTCCGACACCGGTGAGCCGAGCGCTCCCGACATCGCCGACCCGGCCAACGTGCAGTCGATCGCCTGGTGCTTCGTCTTCGACCACGCCGCCGGGGACCACACGATCCCCCGGCCCGACGACTACGACGAGTGGCGCTCGTTCGAGCTGCCCTACTGGGGCGCGCCGATGCTGTCGTTCACCGCGCCCAATCCGCGCACCCTGGTGCCGGAGCAGCGCACCATGATCGTGAACCCGGAGCGGGACGCCTCGGGCGATCCGCGGTTCGACGCCGGGGACCAGGACCTGTGGCAGTTCCGGCGGATCGCCGCCCGGGGGACCTTCACCGACGGCCTGTACGACAGCGACATCGTGCTGGCCAACTGGCCCCAGCTCGACTACGTCGGCGGCTCGATCATCGACACCGAGGAACGACCGCGGCACCTGGCCGCGGCGAAGGCCCAGTCCCGGGCCTACGTCCACTGGCTACAGACGGAGGCGCCCAGGCCCGACGGCGGCCGGGGGTGGCCGGGGCTGCGGCTGCGCGGCGACCTGGTCGGAACCGGCGACGGCTTCGCCCAGGCCCCGTACATCCGGGAGTCCCGCCGGATCAGGGCGCTGACCACCGTCCGGGAGCAGGACATCTCGATCACCTCACGCGGGACCGCGGGGCCTGCCAGGTTCGACGCGTCCGTCGGGGTGGGGATGTACCGGATCGACCTGCACCCCTCGACCGGCGGCGACAACTACATCGACGTCGAGTCCGCGCCGTTCGAGATCCCGCTCGGCGCCCTGGTCCCGGTCAGGACCCAGAACCTGATCCCCGCCGCCAAGAACATCGGCACCACCCACATCACCAACGGCGCCTACCGGCTCCACCCGGTCGAATGGAACGTCGGCGAGTCCGCGGGCGAACTCGCCGCGCTCTGCCTCGACCGCGGACTGAGCCCACGGCAGGTCGCCGCGGAACCCGCACTCGTCGAACAGCTCCAACGCCGCCTGACCGAGGCCGGCGTCGAACTCCACTGGCCGGAGATCGTCGGCTACTGAGCCGGACCGGCCGACCCGCACGCTCGATAAGGAACCACCCATGATCAGAACCAGAAAGGTGCCGAGCGCCGTCGCCCTGACGACGGTCCTCGCACTCAGCGCCGCCTGCTCCGGGTCGACGTCCGACACCTCGGACGACGGCGCGGTGGAACTGCGGATGACGGTCTGGACCTCGGACAACGCCCAGCTGGGCCTGTTCGACAGCATCGCCGACGCCTACCTGGCCGACCATCCCGAGGTCACCGGGATCACCTTCGAGAGCCTCCCGTTCGCCGACTACAACACGACGCTCACCACCCAGATAGCCGGCGGCAACGCCCCGGACCTCGCCTGGATGGGCGACCTGTCGCGGGATCTCATCGCCTCCGACGCGCTCCTCGGGCTGACCGAGACGTTCGAGGCCACCCCCGGCTGGGAGTACGACGACCTGCTCGACAGCGCGACCGCGGAGTACAGCCGGGACGGCACGCTCTACGCCTACCCGTTCTCCAACTCGCCCTACGCCCTCTACGTGAACACCGACCTGCTGGCCGCGGCCGGGCAGGAGATCGATCCGGCCACCCTGACCTGGGACCAGGTCGCGGCCGCCGGAGCGGCCGTCCACGCCGAGACCGGCGAGGCCGGCTTCGTCGTCCGCGACTTCGACTACACGGCGTGGAACACGCTGGCCACCGTGTGGACCGGCTGGGGCGCGGCGGCGTGGAGCGCGGACGGCAGGACCTGCACCTTCGACAGCCCCGAGATGGAGGACGCCTTCACCTTCCTGCACGACGCGGTGTTCACCAGCGAGGCGATGCCGGGCCCCGGCACCACCGCCGACTTCTTCGCCGGCGACGCCGCCTTCACCGTCGCGCAGGTCTCCCGCGCCTCGCTGCTGACCGGCGAGTTCGACTTCGCGCTCCACCCGTTGCCCGCGGGCCCCGCCGGCGACTACTCCGTCCTCGGCCAGGCCGGGATGGGCGTACTGTCCTCCAGCGAGCACCCGGAGCAGGCGGCGGACTTCCTCGCGTACCTGACCAATCCGGAGAACGCCGCCCAGCTGGCCCAGTACTTCCCGCCGCCCAGGATGTCGCTGCTGACCGGGGACCAGCTCGCCGCGAACAACGAGGTGCTCGACGCCGCCCAGCTCCAGGCCGCGGTGGTCGACCAGTTGCCGGACGCCGTCACGCTGCCCAACCACACCAGCCCGGCGGAGATCGCCCAGCGGGGCAAGACGGCGCTCGACGCCATGTGGCAGCCCGACGCCGACATCCCGGCCGTCCTGCGCTCGGTCTGCGCCGCGATCGATCCGATTCTGGCCCGGTGACCACGACACGGGCCGCCGAGCGGACCAGCCCGCCGGCCACCGGGCGGGCCGCCACCGGCCGGGCGACCGCGCGGGCCGCCGCCAGGGCCGCACGCGGATCAGGGCCGGTCTTCTGGACGACCCGCCGGCGGGACGTACTGACCGGCTACCTGTTCGTCCTGCCGCAGCTCCTCGGGGTGGCGCTGTTCGTCCTGCTGCCGGTCGGCATGGCGATCTGGTACAGCCTGCACGAGCGGAACGTCTTCACCGGCGAGCAGACCTTCGTCGGCGGCGACAACTACGCGGCCCTGGCCGACGATCCGCAACTGCCCGAGGTGCTGCTGGCGACGGCGCTCTTCTGCGGTGGCGTGGTGATCGCCAACGTCACGCTCGGGCTGCTGATCGCCGTCCTGCTCAACCGGAGGTTCCGCGGCGTCACGGTGTTCCGGACGCTGTTCTTCTCCCCGGTGGTGGTCTCCGTGGTCGCCTGGACCCTGGTCTGGGGCTTCCTGCTCCAGGACAACGGCGGCGTCAACGGCCTGCTGGACACCGTCGGGATCGACGGGCCGAACTGGTTGCAGCAGGGCGACACCGCGATGCTGTCGGTGATCGTCACCCAGGTGGTGCGCGGCGTCGGGGTCAACATGGTGCTGTTCCTGGCGGCCCTACAGAGCGTGCCGCGCGAGCTGTACGAGGCCGCCCGCATCGACGGCGCCAACAGCCGCACGGTCTTCGCCCGGATCACGCTGCCGATGATCTCGCCGACGGTGCTGCTGGCCGTCATCGTCACGGTGGCCGGGGCGTTGCAGTCCTTCGCCCAGATCGCCGTCCTGACCGGCGGCGGTCCCGAGCTGTCCACCACGGTCCTCGTGTACTACGTGTTCCAGCAGGTCTTCGAGTTCAACGACATCGGCTACGGCTCGACGCTGGCCCTGATGCTGCTGTCCTTCGTCATGCTGCTCACCTTGCTGCAATGGCAGCTGCGCCGTAAGTGGGTGTTCTATGAGGACTGACCGAGTCCGGTCGGTACTGCTGGTGGTCGCGCTCGGCGTGCTGGCGATCCCGTTCGTGGTGCCGACGATCTGGATGGTCGCCGCGTCGGTGAAACCGCTGGCGGAGATCTTCAGGGCCCCGCCCTCGCTGTGGACCGACTCGCCGACGCTGGCCGCGTACCGCGAGGCGTTCAGCTTCCAGCCCTTCGCCCAGCAGTACGTCAACAGCGTCTACATCGCCGTGCTGGTCACGCTGATCACCCTGCTGGTGTCCAGCCTGGCCGGGTACGCCTTCGCCAGGATCCGGTTTCCCGGCGCGAACGCGCTGTTCCTGGTGGTGCTGACCGGGATGCTGGTGCCGAGCGAGGTGACGATCGTGCCGCTGTTCCAGCTGTTCACGTCGGCCGGCCTCATCAACACGCACTGGCCGCTGATCCTGGTGACCGCGCTGGCCGGGCCGTGCGTGCTGGCCACGTTCATCATGCGGCAGTTCTTCATCGCCCTCCCCGTCGAACTGGAGGAGGCCGGCCGCCTCGACGGCCTCGGCCGTCCCGCGATCTGGTGGCGGATCTGCCTGCCGCTGGCCAGACCGGCCCTGTCGGCGGTGGCGATCCTGACGTTCCTCGCCTCCTGGAACCTCTACCTGGAACCCACGGTGTACCTCACCTCACCCGAGCTCTTCACCCTGCCGCAGGCCCTGACCCGCTTCACCGACTCCTACGGCGGCCCGATGTGGAACACCCAACTCGCCGCCGCCACCATGACCGTCCTGCCGATGCTGATCGTCTTCGTGCTGGCCCAGCGCCAGTTCGTCGAGGGACTGTCCCACTCCGGACTCAAGTGACGCGCCACCCACACCGCCGCTTCGAGAGCCTGGCCGCGATGGACACCGCGAGGGCAGGGCCGTCACGGCCCACTGCACGTCGAACCTCCCGGACCCCGCCGGCGCGTACGGCCGTGACGTCACGGTCCACTACACCCCCGCCGACCCGGCCGAGTTCACGCTCGACCCCGCGGCCGAACACCGCTCGGAGCAGCGGGACGTGACGGTCGACGTCCTGGTGGTCGTCGTGCTCGTGGCGGCGGCCGCGGTGGGAGTGGCGATGCTCTGAGGCCCGGGAGGTTCCGGGAGACGAGGCGCCCGGCGACCCGCCGCGTACTCAGGGGGCGGTTGAGTACGCCGCCGGATGTCGGTCCTGGGCGGGGCGCGCGAGGGTGGCGGGATGGAACGTGCCATACCGCCCGCTGGTCGCTGCCCTGGCTGTGGCCTGGCCGTGGGGGACGCCGGGTGTCAGCGGTGTGCCGTCGTGGCGAGGGTCGCGGCGATCGACGCCGAAGTGGCGTGGCTGCGGGCGCGGACGGGCGCCCTGCTCGGCGAGCGCGCGGCGCTGCTCGCCCCGGCGCGGCCGCCCGCCAGGGCCGTCGCGGACGTGTCGCCGCCGGCCGTGCGGACCGTGTTGCTGCTGCTCGGCGGCGGGCTGCTCGCGGTGGCCGCCGTCGCCTTCACCCTGCTGAGCTGGGGCCGGCTCGGCATCGCCGGCCGGGGCGCGGTGCTCGGTCTCTCGACGCTGACCGTCCTCGCGCTGCCCGCGGTGCTGCTGCGCCGCGCCCTGGCGGTGACCGCCGAGGTGGTCGCCGGCGTCGGCCTGGTGCTGCTGGCCCTCGACGCCTACGCCCTGCACCGCGTGGCGCTGCCAGGGGCGGACGGCGCCTGGTTCGCGGCGGTGGCGGTGGCGGTGGCGGTCCTGGCCGGACTGTGGGCGGGCTACGGGCGGTTGCTGCCCGGGCTGCGCGCGGTGCCGCCGACCGCCGTCGGCCTGGCGCAGCCGGTGCCGGTGCTGGTCGCCGTGGCGCTGGACGCCGGTCCGCACGGCTTCGGGTGGGCGCTGCTGCTGACCGGCGTGGCGAACCTGCCGCCGGTGCTGTCCGGTTGGGGGACGGCCGCGGTGCGGCGGGTCGCGACGGTCGGCGGGCTGCTCGCCGGGGTGCCGGCGCTGCTGCTCGCGGGGGCGCTGTCGGTCGGGGCGACCGGCACCGGCGGGGCGCTGCGGGCGGCGGCGCCGCTGCTGGTCGGGGCGGCGGCGCTGGGGTGGGCCGGGTACCGGGGCGCGGGGTTCGGCACCCTGGTGCGGGTGTCGTGCTGGGCCGGGTCGGCGCTGGCGTCGATCTGGGCGGTCGGGGGCGTGGTGCGGGTGTCGCTGCCCTCGGCCGAGTGGCGGCCGGCGGGGTATCTGGCCTGCGCCGTCGGGGTGTTGGCGCTGTGCCTCGTGCTGGCCGGCCGGCGGCGCGAGGCGGCGTTCGGGGCGGCGGGCGCGGCCGGTCTTGTGCACGCCGGCGCGCTGTGGTGGTGGCTGCCGGCCGTGGCGGAGGCGGTGCTGGAGCCGGCCGGCTGGGCGACCCGGGTCTGGGCCGGCGCGCCCGGCGGCCCGGCGCGGGACGCGCTGGGGCCCGAGGTCGCCTGGTCGGGCGGGGTGGCCACCGCGGTGACGCTCACCATGGCGGCGTGCGGTCCGGTGCTGGCCCGCCGGCTGCCGGGCGTGGACCGGTGGCGGGGCCCGCTCGACCTGGTGGCCTGGGCGGTGGCCGGTGGGGCGGGCGCGGCGTGGGTGCTGGCCTCCGGGCTGCCGTATCCGGCGGCGCTGGTCGCGCTGACCGCGCTCGTCGTCGCGCTGCTCACGGCGGCGTCGGTGACCGGGGCGCCCGGCGCGGGCGCGGTCGGCCTGGTGCTGGCGGCCAGCACCGTCTGCTGGTCGCTGGCCGAGCGGTGGGCGACGCCGGCGGTACTCGCGGCGCTGGGCGCGGCGCGCGCAAGTCGGATCGTAGCCATGTCGTTCT